>JANXDC010000005.1 GCA_025059945.1 Bacteroidota bacterium | reverse complement strand
ATCGTGGCCATGCCCGATGCGCATGCAGTGATACGCAAGAACTAATGGCGGAACCGGTAGCCTGCGCCAGTAGCCCAGCACAACCCCCGGCCCAAGGCCGGGGGTTTTGTTTTGTTGTGCAATTGGGCCTGTTGTTGAGGCACAAAACGGCTTTGAAGATTAAAAGAAATTTAATTCCCCTATCGGGGGGCTCACAGCAAAAACTTTCATTTTTGTGCCCCACACCCCCTGACAAACCGCAAGGGTTCCGCCTCTATTTGCAAGCGAAGGGAGGCGGGCCGATAAGCTTTTCCTTTTTGCCATTCCATAAACAAGGGGAGGGCACTATGGCTTACGTCATGCACCTTTTGCCTCTCCAAAAACATAGCGCCGCAGGTGCGGTTGGATTCCGCTTTTTCACCGCGGGCCCTGCTGGAAGGGCTAGATTTTCGCGTTTGGGCCTTTATGGATTTGGAGGACGAAGCTTGGGACGGATTATTTGCCGCGTTAAGCCCCCAAAAGGGTTTCTTTCTCCGCAAGGACACTGCAAGCGGCTTTGTGACAGTACATACCATGGAAGTTGCCCATGCCAAAAGCCTTTTTTAACGCAGGCGGCCAGCTACATTGCTGGCAAAGGCACGGGTGCGCAGGCTACATAGGTTAATGGGCTGAAGTCTAGTAAACCCACTACGCCAGCAACACTACAGGAAGCCTATGTGTTACTTGAGCCCAATCTATGGCCCCTGTACCGGCATATTATGGGGGGCCCGCAATGCCACGTTTGGGTTCTGGCCCTATAGGCTGGGCCCAGAACAGGGCACAAATAGCTATGTACTGGAACTGTTTGCGCTAGCGGAAACGCCGGAAAAAACAGGCATAGAAGCGCAAACCTGGGCTACGCTTGAACATGAAGCGCTAGAGCAGGGCCTTGCGCTTATCGCTAGGCGCTATGTGCTGGCGCTTTTAGGCGGGGAAGGTGGCAAAGAAAACGGGTGCACCCCTATTTTGGGGTTGCGCAGCACAGAAACGGGCCTTGAAGTACTTTTGTTTGCGGGCGGCAAGGCTAAAGCCCTGCCTATAGCAAGCTGGCACACTTAAAAGGGGAGTAGGTTTATGTTGTACACTAGCGGCCTAGGCCCGCCCTCAGCTGTAGACCTTTGGACGAATGGCGATCACGCAACAGCCGTTTACAACGTTGAAGATAACGTTGCTAGAGCCTTCTAGGGTGAGCTGGACTACATCATTAATCCTGCGCCAAACATGCGCTTGGCCCTGCGCTTTATGCGCACAACAGAAGGGGCGCAAGAGGCGGTGCGGCGCTTTAGCCGAGCGGATTTGCGTGATTTGATCCTAGAAGCAAGTGGGCGTATCGGTCAAACAAAATATTGAGCTCATAAAACCAGACAAAGGTCTCCAGGGCCAGCCACAGTTCGGGATCCTTCTCAACTAGTTTTTAAAGCTAAAAAATGGCGATGCAACTAAGCAAGAAAAAGACAGGGCACGCAGAGACGTAGTCCGCCTCTTATATGTCGTCTTTTGGCTGGGGGGTCGACTTAGAAGTCCAGACCGATCGAAATATAAGTTTTGCTGCGCCCGAAGCGTTGGCCATCATACGGCCAGGCGAAGTCCAGCCTTAGAGGGAAGCCCAGCAGGATCGTGCGCAGCCCGAAGCCGGCCCCCACGTACAGGTCTCGGAAGACCTGTTCTCCCCGGTTGTTGATTTGATACATCCGAAAGTCCGCGTTCCGGAACACGGCCCCCACATCGCAGAACAACACCCCCTGCAGGTTGTAGAGGGGCAGGATGGGCACCGGTCCCGGCACGATAGCGGCGAACAGGGGGAAGCGGAACTCCGTGTTCCAGAGCACAAACCGGTTGCCGCTAGCCGCGTTGAAATCGAACCCCCGCAGGGGCAGTATAGGGGTGGCAAAAAGGAAGTCGCTGAGTTTGGTGATCGGGAACTGCATGTAGGAGAAGATGGGGTTAAGCCATCCCTCCACACCTCCGATGTAGTACAGCTGCGCGTCGGGTCCGAAGCTAGCGCCGCCAGCCAGACGGGTCGCGATCGTGTACCAGGGGCTGCCGAGCATCCAGTACCGTCGTCCGTCGGCCAGGACGCTTACGAAGCGCAGGGCTCCGGACCAGAGTGGCGGGCTACCGGTAAGGCTTACGGCATAGCGCGTGCCCCGCACCGGCGTGGTATATCCCCAGATGCTGCGATCCACCGTGTAGGTCAGGGCCGGATACAGAAACGAGACCCGCTGCGTGGGCTCTGCCAGAGGGCTTGAGATGTTCGTGCGGGAGATCGTGACCAGGGAGAAGTCCGCATCCAGGCGCCGGAACCGATCGAACGGATAGGAGGCCGAGGCTCCGACCCCGTAGGTGCGATAGCGGTAGTAGTCGATGTATAGCCCATCGGGTGAATAGTCCAGGAAGATGCGGGCTGTGTGGAAGAGCAGAAAGCCGTAATCTGTGCGTCGGGGCAGGTAGCGGTAGGAGAGAAAGTAGTCGCTGTTACGCAGATCGATAAGCAGGTTGGTGGCCAGAAACAGCTGGTGGTTGCCCATAAGGTCGCTAAACTGCATCTGGGTCACCCCTTGCACGCCGTAGACGACGTCGTATCCGGCCGATCCATAGATGAGGTCGGCTGTGAAGTTGATCCGGTAGGGGCGGGCGATAAACTGGCCGCTATCGGTCACGGCTTCCACGGGATTGAATTTGTCCGCGGTCTCCGATCGCGCGGCGGCCTCCCGGAAGGCCTCCCCAAAGACGTAGTTGCGGAAGTCCACCCGCAGCCTTCCGTAGGCAGATGTATCAGGGCGGGCCTCAGCCGTGCGCACGCTGTCTGGGGCCGTGGTGGGTGGCGAACCCGAGCCCGCGACGGCGCGCAAAAGCGGGTTGCGCTGCAACAGCTCGGCTGTGGCCAAGGCCAGCACAGGAGCCTGCAGCGTATCCCGACGTTCCCGCAGCATGCGCTGCCCCCAGACGGTGGGCCTGTAAGCCCCTTCCGCTGTGCGTCGGCCGAAGGGGTTGTTCATCACGAAGATGTCCAGATATCCCTCCCGCAGCGCAGTCATGGCCATGCGGCTGCCGTCGTTGGAGACAGAGATCTGCTGAATGCCGGTGAGCACGTTCGTGATGGGGCGTTCCTGGCCCGTCCTCAGGTTGAGCTCCCAGACGTTGTAGATCCCGTTGCGATCGGAGATAAACAGCACCCGATCGGGGTCGGAGCCGAATTGCGGGCGGGTCTCATCCGCATGGGCCGTGCGGGTGAGCCTTTCCATCCGGCCTGTGGCCACTTCGATCCGGTACAGGTCCAGCTGCTGGGGGTTGTAGGCGAACATAGAAAACCGCTCTCGGTGTCGGCCGGGCTCGGTTTGTTCGCCCCGGTCGGAGCTGAAGACGATGTAACGTCCGTCCGGAGACCAGGCCGGATCGGAGTCCGAAAAGACGTCATCGGTCAGATTGCGCAGCTGAGCTGTCGAGAGGTCATAGAGCCAGATGTCCGACCGGTAATTCTGGATCCCCATAAAGGCGATTTGGTTGCCCGTCGGAGACCAATCCACCGAGAACACGTGCACATCTCGGATCGGGATTCGGCGCACGCGCCGGGTTTTGACATCGATAAGCGCGATCGCGTCCATGCCTTCGCCATATGTCGCCACGGCCACCGTGCTCCCATCCGGGCTCCAGGTGAGATTAGGGGTGAGGATTTTGAGCTGTTCGAAATTTGGGTTGATCTCTCCGGAGGCGAGTTTGCCCAACGAGCGGCCGTCGAGGGCGGATACCAGCACGATGTCGAAGTACAGATTCCGGTTCGTGATGAAGGCCAACAGATCCCCTTTGGGAGAGAGCGCGGGGCTGGTGTTGTAGGTGCCCGCGTTGCGCCGGCTTGTGATGCGTCGGCCCAGATCTTCGATGTCTTCGCGGGCCGCTAGTTCAGGCCAGTGCACGACTTTGAGGGCGCGCTGCCAACGCTCAGAGAGCTCCATGACTCCCATGCCGATGGCGCGCCGAAAGGCCAGCTCCACGTTTCGGCTCGTACGCAGTCGCTGCAGGATCTCCCCGATTTTCTCCTCTCCGTACTGCTGGGCGATGTAGTCCCAGACGGACTGACCACCCCGGTAGGCGAAGTACCCGTCCAACGCTGGGATGGGGGATAAGTAGTTGTGGACAATCGCGTCTCGGATGAACATATCCGAATTCGAATCCCAGCGCAGCGGGGAGTATTCGGCCAGGCCTTCGTTAAACCACAGGGGGATCTGCAGTTGGATGTTGTTTTGGATCACGGACTGCAAGGAGCCCCCGTAGAACATGTCGTTGATCACGGCGTGAACGAGCTCATGGTGGATGACGTGCCGAAACTGTCGATAATCGCCTTCGAAGGGGATCACGATGCGGTTTTTGAAGAGCTCCGTCACTCCGCCTACACCTTCGGGGATGTTCATGTCCAGCACGTTCGTCTGCTGGAAGTCCGTATGCGAGTTGTAGACGATAATCGGGATCCGGTTCGTGATGTCATAGCGAAATAGTTTCCGGATACGTTCGTAAGCCTCCTCGGCGGCTCGGGCCGTGAAGTCGGCCAGATACTCGCCCCCGGAATAGAAGTACACGTCGAAATGCTTGGATTGAATGTACTTCCAGTCGAATTTGCGGTATTGAATCTTGTTCTGCCCGAAACTGAAGTACTGCGCTTGAGCGGCGCCGCTAGCAAGTCCAAGAGCGCAGAGGGCGATCAGAAAACGCCACATGGCCGACCTCGGCTTGGGTTTGCGGATTAGACGCATAGGCCCATGTTTGCGATACCAACGCTTAAGAAACAACCTCCGTTCCTGGGGTGCAACCGTGACCTTTTCGAAGAGGGAACATTTTTTGTTTGCCCTTGAGCGTCGTTCTCCACACTCCTGAGGGTCGTTATCGTTATGGGGCAAGGGCACATGCTGGCCTTCGCGCTGGGCGCGATGGTGGTGGCTCTGGCCATTGTGGTGGGCATCCAGGCCTTTCGCGTGCAGGAGATCGAACACCGTCGGGATAGGGCCTATCTGTTTTGCCTGCAAACCGCCACTCAGGCGCGCGCTTACTATCGTACACCCCGGGATCTGGGCGGGGGCGGGTTTAGTTTTGCGGGTTTTGATTTTCATAAAATGGGTCTTCTGACCGCAGACGATCCCCTGCTTTATAAAGACCGCGAGGGGACGCAGTACAAGCTTGAGCCCCAAGGGCCAGAGCGGTTGCGCTTGGTGGCCTTTTACGTAGACGATGAGGGAACGCGATATCTGGCTATCTGCGTAATCAGGCCCGACACGGCCTATCTGGAACAAGCTTTTCAGGAGGGTGCGGAACCTTAGTCCCCTCAAGTCCCCTGGGTTTTGGGTGTGCAGGACCTTTGAAGCCTATCCCGTAAGGCGCCTTGGGTGGGGCTGGCCGCTTATATTTAAAGCGTCATGCTCGACCCGTGGGCCATACTGCTGTGCAGCTCAGACGGGACCGTGCTAGGGGGGTATCCCTCCGGATATCGGTTGCATCTGCGGGCTTACGTCCCGGCTGAGGCGCAGGAGCTGCTATACGAGGCTTTAGAGCGCGCCGCAAGAGAGGGAGCGGAGGCGCAAGTACTGGTGCTGCCTTGGGGGCAGGAGGCCAGACCGGCTGAGGTGCGGTTGATCCCGATTCGCAGCGCCACGTTGGCCCCTTTGTTATTGGTCTGGGCGGGACCTTTAGGAGGGGAGGCGGCGGATCTTGCTAAGCTGGGCCAGCTTACCGCCGGGGTGGTGCACGACCTCAACAATCTACTGAGCAGCATCCTGGGTTACACGCAGCTACTCCGCCAGAGCCCAGAGGGGGCGGCCAACCCCTACCTGAAAACGATCGAACAAGCCGCTCTCGACGGAGCGGCGATCGTGGCCCGGATACGAGAGTTTTTGCGCAAGCAAGAAGTCCGTCCCGAGCCCATCGAGCTGCGGCAGATCCTGGAGGCCTGTATCGAGCTTACGCGTCCCCGCTGGCACAACGAGGCGCAGCAAAGGGGGATTTCCATTCGGCTTGAAGCCGATCTGAGCGAGACCTCCTTCGTGCTGGCCAGGCCAGCTGAGCTGCGGGAGGTTTTCTTAAACCTGCTGCTTAACGCCATAGACGCGCTAGCCGAATCCGGGGGCCTGGTGCGGCTCAAAAGCCGGGTTCGTGGGCCCTGGATTGAGGTGGAGATCGAGGACACAGGCCCAGGGATCGCCCCAGAGGTGCTGCCGCGCATTTTTGAGCCTCGCTTTACGACGAAAGGTTCCCAGGGCACCGGCATGGGCCTGACGATAAGCCGGCACATCGTGCAGCGTCTGGGGGGTGAGATTGAAGTGAAAAGCGCTCCAGGACAAGGTGCCTGCTTTACAGTGCGCCTGCCCAGGCTGTCTGCTCTGCCGGCGCCTACGGCCCCCTCCGTCTCCGCAGGCGCTCCGATCCCGCCCTCGCTTGCGGAGCGTAGCGATCCCCGAAGACCAGGTCGGATGCTCGTGGTAGACGACGAGCCGGCCGTGCGCGCTGTACTAGCCAAACTGCTGCGCCTAGAAGGACACACGGTGGTGGAGGCCGCCTCCGGCGAAGAAGCCCTGCGAGAGTTGGCGCGCGCTCCCTTCGAGCTCGTCTTCACCGATTTGGGCATGCCCCATATGGACGGCCGCACACTAGCGCGCCGTATTCGCGCCCAGTGGCCCGAGGTCGGAATCGTGCTCGTGACCGGTTACCTGGATCCCACTGAGGAGTCCTGCCCCGAGGTCGATGTGCTCCTACACAAGCCCTTTAAGCTGGATGAGGTGCGTATCGCCGTCAAAACCGCTCGGCTCAAGCGGGCTGCCGCTAGCTGATCAGAGGTGCATCCGGTTCGAATCAGGGGGATTCCTTGCCCAATGGGTTGAACGCCTGAAACGCCCGTTCCAATTGCTGCTGATAAGAGGACGCCCCCGGCAGCAGGCCTACAACGAGCTCATAGGTCCAGGGGGCGACGCGTAACAGGGGACCATGCAAGCGTGAACGCTCCCGCCAAGCCTGCGGCGGCAGCCCTATGGCGCCTAGTAGCCAGAGCAACAAGCTGAGGCCGAGCGCCGTTCGCAGCAAGGCGACCAGCGCGCCCCCCAGTCGATCGGCCCATCCCAAGCCCGCAGTGCGCAGCAGTAGCCCGGCACATCGGGCTAACAGGTGCGTCAGAGTCTGTCCACCCGCCAACAGTACAGCATACGCCAGGACCGACCCCCACTTGCGCTCTAGGGAGGGCCAGCGGGCAAGCAGCCAATCCGAAACCGATGGAAGCAGCTCGGTAGCCGCCACTACCGACAAGACTAGCCCCACGTAGCCCGCCATCTCCCGGAAAAATCCTCGGAGTAAGCCCCTATACAGGGCCCAGCCCAGAGTTAGGAGCAGGACGAGATCTAGGCCGTTCATGCTCCGCTGGCCAACCAGCTTCATGCTCCCTAAAGAGCGCCGAAGCAGCCCCTCCTTAAGATACGATGCCCGAGTCCTAGGCTGCCCTGCGCGGTGGCTGCAAATGGGGCATCGCTTGTCCGGATATCATCGGTCCAGAGGATCGGGGGGCTTTGTGGCTTTGAGGGCAGTACCTGGGGGTTGCTGGTCTTCAGGGGTGGCGCTGGTTTGCGCTTTCGAAACTTCGCTCGGCGTTTACGGAATTACCCTTCGCCTCTGCGCCCGGTGGCTCAAGTGTGTCTAAAATCGTGGCTGCGGGCAGCGGTACGTTTGTTGACCCCACTGTCCTGGAAGGCAGCGAAAAGGATCCACGGATGACCACCGTTTTATTGGCCGCTGTGATCGTAAGCACGGTGTACGTTTATGGGTTGCTTTTGACGATCATCGCTAACATTGTCCCGCGTCGGCCCTCGCGTCATCCCAGCTGGGAATCCAGGCAGGAGCTAACCCGGATTCGGGAGTTTCAGTATAACTAGCACCGTTTGGCCTCGTTAGCCTTCCCCTCCTCGCCGTCGGCGGGCCCATGTTCGAGGGCCCGCTGATGTTTTGCGGTTCCGAGCGCCCCGGCTTCGGGTCTGAACAAGCGCGATACCCTGCTCCGGGCCCTCTTCGGAAAGCCCAAACCACGGATCATCGGCGAAAAACACCGCATGCGCTCATGCTTTTCTCCGGAGCGTAACTTTTGCCCCGAAAGCCGCGGGCCTCTTCCGGGGCAAAGCCTCTGCGGGGGAGGCCGATTGAGCGAAACGCGGGCCGTTTTCGACCGGTTTAAGAGGGCTTCGAAGTTCCTCGACACGCGCACCGCGCTTATTGCAGCGGAAAGATCGGAAGAGCCGACGCGATATCCGGCTCCACAGGCAAGGTTGCCTCTGGAACGTACAGAAGAGGGCTAGCACCGTCGGGCCCTTTGTAGCGCTCTGCACATGGAGGGCGCCAAGTCCGACTGGTTGCATCCGCAGCCCGGGCGGCTACGCTCTTGCCAGCGATCCACGTATCCCCTTCTTGGACAAAGCGACGTGGCGGAATATGCCCCAGCTGGCCGGTGCGCGGCACCCTAAGGTAGCCTGAGCGCTGTTTTCGCCCGAGCCAGAGGGCCCAGTAAGCCGTGACCTCTGCGGGGACTCGGGTCCCAAAGCCACGCACCCTCTGCGCGCACTATGCTGTCCGAAGGCGTGGGTGTCCGTTGCGCTCCCCAAGCCTATACCAGAAGGGATTCGCTCCCGGCCCTGCGAAAAGCTCTCCTTAAGGTGCCCAGAGGCGCCCTGGCGCAGGAGTTTGGCGATCCTCGTATCGGAGGCTCCATGAGCCACATATGCAGCCCCTTTAAGGGGTCCTCTGTGCAGCACACCCCATGGACCACCGGGAGGGATCGGAGGCCCAACGGCTCCCACCATACGCGGGCCGATTGGCTCTGTTCTTATGTAGGCTCGGGGGGCTCCTTCGAAGCAGGTGGGGTCAAGGGCACCTCTGGCTTCAGGAGCCTCCGCACAGATAGGGGAAATGGAAGAGCACCCGAGCACCGCTCCGGTAAGCGCACGCTCTGGGGCCGGCTTCGCAAAATCGCGCATTGTCACGCTCACTGGGATCAGGCGGACTTCGATGCCGTGTGCTCCGAATGGCCTCATCAGGGCTTGGCCTCGGTGTGGGTCCCGGTGATGGCGGAGGTAAACAGGCGACAGTAATCGGGTAGCACCGACTCCTATACCAGGCCATTGTTTCTGATCTGAGGGATCACCCAATGGCCTTCGATCGCCGCTTGGAAGCTGACCCCCGTGTCGTCCTCGCGTTCTGGGAAAAGTTCCTCGGTAGTGCCCCCGCTCAGATCTCGAACGCCATACCGATGGCCCCATTGAGGATGGGCTAGCGTTCCGATGCTGTGGGCAGTATGGATGGGGGGCCCTATGCCCCCTGCGCGGCAGCCGAAAACGTAGGTAGCCTACTCACCCCGAGCCGGGCCCGAGTCGGAAGCCGGCATGAAAAGATCGACCGGGATTGCGTACGGGGGAAGAACCCGTCGCATGTCTCCTCAGGGTATCGATAAAGGGGTGCGGATTTCCGCGGCGCAAGAGCCCAAGAGCAGGCATGTCTGCTGCCTGCTCATAAGGGCATCCCCGTTGAGGGGACGGGGCGGTTGTTAGGGCTCTTCTGCCGGTCGCCTCGCTGCTCATGGGCCTACGGTGTGGCCGAACCCCTGTGTCCGATCGAATGAGACCCGAAACCAGGCTCGGGGGGCCATTCGGGTTGTGGGCTAGCTTGAGCAGCACGACTAAGCGCTTCGGAGCTGCGGGTCCGTGTATGCCGAGGGCAGCCGGAACGGTTTCAGCTCGACCTCGAAGTCGGCTGCGCATATTGGCCCTTAAGGCGCGTTCCGAGAGTGCGTCTGCGCAGGCCAGTAGGCCCGGTGAGGATCAAGTTGTCCAGGCTCACAAGATCCGAGACCCTGCGCGCGAGCGCGAGCTGTTCCCCGGAGTTGTGAATCGGTCTCGCACATCATCCCAAAGCTCAGCAGGGCGCGGCGGAGCGCGCACACAGCGCACCTCCTGGGGGACGAGGAGCAGGACAGGATGGGCCATCCGGTTGGGGCGGGCGACGCTATATTGAGGGCGTCAAAAAATGGGGGCTACGCCGTGGAGGTGTTTGTAGAGCTGCCCAAACCCGTGGGCATTGGCGTGTTGTACGCCGAGGGCGTGCGGCCCGATGCGGAGCTGCTGGAGCTAGAGAGGCGCCTTGAGACGCTGCTTGCGCGCGTTCGCTCCGGGTCCCTAGAGCCGGAGCTAGAGGCGCGTCGACGGTCTGTGCGGGATCTGCTCCGATATGGCCGCTACAAACCCACCGGACGCGCCAAACCGGCCAGCGAGTACTTATTGCGAGAGGCGCAGGAAGGTCGGTTTCCGCGGATCAACACCGTTGTGGACATAAGCAACTACTTAAGCCTCAAACACCTGCTGCCGATCTCGCTTTGGGATGTGGACAAGGCCGGAACGAGCGCTTACCGCTTCCGCGTCGGGCATTCGGGGGAGCGGTACGTCTTCAACGCTTCCGGACAGACACTCGAGCTTGAGGATCTTCTGGTGGGCTGTGCTCTTGTGGGTCAGCAGGAGCGCCCCATCGTAAGCCCTGTCAAGGACGCGCTGGCGACGAAAATCGAGCCCGGCACGCGTCGGGTGGCCGCGGCCGTGTATGCGCCTTCGGAGGCCCGCTCATCGGTCGAAGCGCTGCTGGAGGAGTTTGCTGAGCTGCTGCTTCGCACGGCCCCAGAGGCGCGCCTGCGTCACCGGGCCTGCTATGGGTTTTCGTGAGCCTAGCGCCGTCGCCTTAAAGCGCCTATCTTCTTCGAACATCTACAGGGGAGGCGTGGTCATGCGAGCTCTCGTGTTGGCATGGGCGGTCGCGCTGGCTTCGATCCGGGCCGCCGGAGCGCAATCTGCGCTCGATCTCGTAGCGCAGGCCGATGCGCTGCGCGCGCAGGGGCAGTTTGCCCAGGCTTTGTCGGTCTTAGAGCGAGCCCATCAGCTAGAGCCCCGCAGTGCGGAGGTGCTTTGGCGGCTAGCGCGGGCTAAGGTCGATTGGGGCGAGCGCGTTTCCGAGCGCGCAACGCAGCGCAAGCTTTACCTGGAGGCCCTGGAACACGCCCGGAAGGCCGTATCCGCGGACGGCCGCAGCGCAGACGCGCACAAATACGTGGCCATCGCGGCTGGTCGCGTGGGGCTGATCTCCGATACCCGCACGAAAATCGAGATGTCCCGGCAAGTCAAGGAGAGCGCGGAGCGCGCCCTGGCCCTTAACCCGAACGACGACGATCTGCACCACATCTTGGGCCGGTGGCACCATGAGGTGGCCGGCTTGGGCTTTATGGCCCGTGCGATCGTGCGGATCGTATACGGCGGCCTGCCGGAGGCCTCTTACGAAAAAGCGGTGGAACATCTTGAGCGCGCCCTGCGGATCCGGGATGCCATTCGGCATCGGGTCGAGTTAGCCAAAAGCCTGCTGGAGCTGGGCCGCAAACAGGAGGCTCGAGCCGTCCTGGAGCGGGCCCTCCAAATGCCCCCCGTAGACGTCAAGGACAGCGAATACCGGGCTGAGGCCCGCGAACTCCTTAAAAAAGCCAGTTGACCTGTGCCCCGTTGGGCTCGGAACATCGCCCATCGCGGCGCCTCCGGGCACGCCCCGGAAAACACCCTGGTGGCCTTCGCCCGGGCGCTGGAGCTCGGAGCCGACGGGCTGGAGCTCGACGTGCGGCTATGTGCCGACGGACGGCTCGTCGTGCTGCATGACGCCACCCTGGAGCGCACTACAGACGGCCGTGGCCCCGTGCGCGCCTACCCGTACGCACAGCTTCGCCGGCTGGATGCCGGCTACAGGTTTTCCCCAGACGGAGGCCGCACTTTTCCGTTTCGGGACCGGGGTGTGCGCATCCCCTTGCTGGAAGAGGTCCTGGAGGCGTTTCCCGAAGTGCCCCTCACGATCGAATTAAAAGAAAGCCGGCCCGAAGCGGTTGAGGCGCTGGTGCGCTTGCTGCGCGGAAGGGCCGATCAAGATCGCCTCCTGGTGGGCTCCTTTTACACGCGCCAGCTACGGCGCTTTCGCGCCCTCATGCCGCAAGTCGCAACCAGCGCCGGCTATCGTGAAGTCCTATGGCTCCGACTGAAGCTAGGTCGCCCCCCTTGGCCCTTCGCTTTGGTCCAGATTCCGCCTCGGTATCCTCCCGAAGGTCTCGGTCTGATCCGGCTCGACAGTTCGGCTTGGATCGGCTGGCTTAAGGCGCAGGGCTTGGGCGTGCAGTATTGGACGGTTGACGATCCAGATGCGATGCGCCGTCTGCTTCGGGCCGGGGCCGATGGGATCATAACGGGCTATCCGGATCGCTTCCCCGAGGACCTTGGCGGTCCGGGCTGATTTTTCGTAGCTTGTATGTCGCTTTTGCAAAAGCGGTGCGCGGTTATGCAGCGACGTTTCCCGGAGTTTAAGTCCCTACACTACCCTACCCTGGAAGCGGAGATCTTAGCTTGGTGGGAGGCCAATAGCATCTTTGAGAAGAGCCTCACTGCTCGGGAAGGAGGGCTTGAGTTCACTTTCTACGAGGGACCTCCCACGGCCAACGGTCGGCCGGGCATTCACCACGTTATGGCCCGGACGATCAAGGATCTGTTTTGTCGTTATCGGACCCAGAAAGGCTATCGCGTGCTGCGCAAGGCCGGTTGGGACACGCACGGCTTGCCCGTGGAGATCGAGGTCGAAAAGGAGCTGGGCATTCAAGGACGGGAACAGATCGAGCGTTTCGGCATAGCCGCCTTCAACGCCCATTGCCGGCAATCTGTGCTCCGCTACAAAGAGCTCTGGGATGAGCTCACCCGGCGCATGGGCTATTGGGTGGATCTAGAGCATCCGTACATCACCTTCGACAACCGCTACATCGAGACCCTGTGGTGGATCCTGCAGCAGTGTTATAACCGGGGCTTGCTCTACCGGGGATACAAGATCCAGCCATACTGCCCCAAATGCGGCACGGCCCTGTCCTCGCACGAGGTGGGCCTAGGTTATGAAGAGGTGGAGGACCCTTCTGTATACGTCCGCTTTCCGCTGCGGGACGCCCCGAACACCCATCTTCTGGCCTGGACCACTACGCCCTGGACGCTTACGGCGAACGTCGCGCTGGCCGTCGGGCCGGATCTCGTGTATGTGCGTGCCCAACAGCGGGGGGCGCAGGGCCCGAAAGAGGAGCTCATCCTGGCCGAGGCTCGCCTGGACCTGCTCGGAGACGCCTACGAGGTGGTCGAGCGCCTGGAGGGTCGTCAACTCGTGGGGCGCGCTTACGAGCCTCCGTTCTCGTATCTCAAGCCCGATCGCCCTTGCTGGCGCGTAGTGGCGGCCGATTTTGTCTCTTATGAAGAAGGGACCGGAATCGTGCACATCGCCCCCGCCTTCGGCGCCGAGGATTTCGAGGTGGGCCGCGCCGAGGATTTGCCCTTCTTCAACCCCATTCGGCCCGATGGCACCTTTGAGGCCTGCGTCGCCGAGGTGGCTGGGCAGTGGTTTAAGGACGCCGATCGCACGATCGTGCGCCTGCTGCGCGAGCGCGGCCGACTCTTCCGGGCCGAGACCCACCGGCACAGCTACCCGCACTGCTGGCGGCATGGCACGCCGCTGCTCTACTATCCGGTCGAATCCTGGTTTCTGCGGACCACGGCTTTCAAGGAGCGCATGGTGGAGTTGAACCGCTCCATCCGCTGGCGGCCCGAGGGCGTCGGATCCGGCCGTTTTGGCCAGTGGCTGGAACACAACGTGGACTGGTCTCTGAGCCGGCGCCGCTTTTGGGGCACGCCGTTGCCGATTTGGATTTGCGATCGCTGCGGAGCCGAGACCTGCGTGGGCAGCATCGAGGAGCTGCGGCGTCGGGGTCGGCTGAGCCCAGAGGCCGAACTCGACCTGCATCGGCCCTACGTAGACGCCATCAGCTGGCCCTGTGAGCGCTGTCAAGAGGGGACCATGCGTCGGGTGCCGGATCTCGTAGACGTCTGGTTCGATTCCGGCGCCATGCCGTATGCGCAGTGGCATTACCCTTTCGAGAACCGTGACCGGTTCAAGGCTCATTTCCCCGCGGATTTCATCGCCGAGGGCGTAGATCAGACCCGCGGATGGTTCTATACGCTGCACGCCCTGGCCGTGATGCTCTTTGACTCCGTGGCCTTTCGCAACGTCGTCGTCAACGGCCTCGTCCTGGATGAGCGGGGCGAGAAGATGTCCAAGAGCCGGGGCAATACGGTGGACCCCTTTGAGGTGCTCGCCACGTACGGGGCCGATGCCACGCGTTGGTACCTGATCGCCAACAGCCCCCCTTGGGAAAACCTGCGCTTCTCCGTTAAGGGCATCCAAGAAGTGCAGCGTCGGTTTTTCAGCACGCTTCTGCACACGTACAACTTCTTCGCCCTGTATGCAAACGTGGACGGCTTCTGTTATCAAGGCGAGCGTCTGCCCCCGGCCAGCCGGTCGGAGATGGACCGGTGGATCCTGTCCCGGCTTAATTCCACGATCAAAGCCGTGGACGGCTAT
Organism: Bacteroidota bacterium; assembly: GCA_025059945.1. Lineage (NCBI taxonomy): Bacteria > Pseudomonadati > Bacteroidota > Bacteroidota bacterium. Next base: position 130,893 of record JANXDC010000005.1, on the reverse strand, counting down.
TTGGAGGATTACGATCCCACGCGCGCGGCGCGCGCGATCGAAGCCTTCGTGGACGAACTTTCCAACTGGTACGTGCGCCGCAACCGCCGCCGGTTTTGGAAGTCCGATATGGGCCTGGATAAAGTGGCCGCCTATCAGACGCTCTATGAGTGCCTGCTCAACACGGCCAAGCTCATGGCTCCGATCGCGCCTTTTTTCGCCGAATGGCTCTATCAGAACCTAAACGGCGTTACGGGGCGCGAGCCCTATGAGTCCGTACATTTGGCCTTCTTTCCGGTTGTGGAGGAAACGGCCATCGACGCCGTTTTGGAATATCGCATGGAACTGGCCCGGCGTGTGGTCTCCCTTGTGCTGAGTCTGCGCAACCGAGCGGGGATCAACGTGCGCCAACCCTTGCGCCGCATCCTGATCCCCCGACTCCATCCCGAGGCTCGGGCGGCTATAGAGGAAATGCGGGAAATCATCCTGGATGAGGTCAACGTTAAGACGCTCGAATACGTGGAGGACGACTCGGGGCTCGTGCAAAAGAGCGTCAAACCCAACTTCCGCCTCCTAGGCCCCCGCTTAGGGGCTCGGATGCGGGCCGTAGCCGAAGCCGCGCGAACGCTCGCCCCGGATCAGATCGCTACTTACGAAGCCACCGGCCATCTGGAGCTGACCGTAGACGGCCAGCGTGTCGTGTTGCAGCCCGGAGAATTAGAGGTCATCCGGCAGGACATCGCGGGCTGGCTGGTGGAGTCCGAAGGAGAGCTCACGGTGGCCCTGGACACGACCATAACGCCCGAACTGCGCGCCGAGGGTCTGGCTCGGGAGTTCGTAAACCGCGTGCAGCAGATGCGCAAGGAAGCTGAATATGCCGTCACAGACCGCATCGCGATTTTCTTCGAGGCCGATCCGGAGCTCGCTGCTGCGCTAGAGGCCCAAGCCGCTTACGTGCAGCGGGAGACCCTAGCCGAGGTCTTGCAAGCCGGGCTGGAGCCGGGGGATCTTGTGCGGGACTGGGATATCGAGGGCAACGGATGCCGCATCGCCGTGCGGCGGCTTTTGACAACATAAAGGGAGACCGAGCATGAACCAACAGAGCGCGCCCCGTTATTCTCCCCAGGAGCTCGCCTATTTTAAGGAGCTCATCTTGCGCAAGAAAGCTCAGATTCGGGAGGATCTAGACCTCATGCGCCATGCGGTGCTGGAGGATACGGAGCTAGGCGAGGTGGACTCCGTCTACTCCTACCATATGGCCGACGCCGGCACCGATGCTATGGAGCGGGAGAAAAACTACCTGTTTATCGCGCGGGCCGAGAAGTTTCTGCGCTACTTGGATGCGGCCTTGGAGCGCATCGAACGTGGCACCTACGGAATCTGCCGCGAATGCGGCCGGCTTATCGAAAAGGGCCGTCTAGAGGCCGTGCCCCATACGCAGATCTGCATCGAGTGCAAAAGACGCCAGCAAGGTGGATGATGCGCTCCTGGTTGCTGGAACGCGTACAACCGGCCTTAGGTCCAGATGAAAACCCCATGCGCGTGCTGTGGCTAAGCCTCGGAATCGTGCTTGCGGACCAATTGATCAAGTGGCTGGTCCGCTCCCAGATGTACCTGGGTCAATCGATCGAGGTGCTGGGGCCGATCTTTCGGCTCACCTACACGGAGAACCCCGGAATCGCCTTCGGCTTGCGCATCGGGGACGGCCTCTGGGTGACGTTCATGGCCATCGCAGCCACGCTGGGGATCGGCCTCTACCTTTACCGGGTCCGGCATGCCCGGCTGGGTTATCGCCTGGCTTTGGCTTCTATTTTAGGCGGGGCGGTCGGCAACCTGGTCGATCGCATCTTCTACGCCAAGTGGTTCGGCTATGGCGACTATTTTCAAGGTCGCGTGGTCGATTACCTGCACATCGACCTATGGCGTGGGGAGGTTCTGGGCCACTACGTGGCCCTATGGCCGATCTTCAACCTGGCCGATGTGGCCATCGTAACGGGTGTGGTGACGATTTTCGTTTTCCAGAAGCGTTTTTTTGAACCCCACCCCGCTCAGGAGTCGGCCTCCAGGGTCTCTTCCTAAGAGGGCGCTGCCGAAACGCTAGGCCCACATGCCCGCTAGTTCGGCTTCGGAGAAGAAGTAGGCGATCTCGATTTGCGCGCTTTTCGGAGAATCCGATCCGTGTACGAGGTTTTCTCCGACACTTGTGGCCAGATCGCCCCGTATCGTGCCCGGCTCGGCCTTGGCCGGGTCCGTGGCCCCGATTAGGGTTCGGAAGGCCTCGATGGCGTTTTCGCGCTCCAAGACCATGGGCACGCAGGGGCCGCTGGACATGAAGCGCGTGAGCTCCTCAAAAAACGGCCGCCCCCGATGCACGGCGTAGAAGCCCTCCGCTACGGGCTTGCTTAGGCGTACCATTTTCATGGCTACGATCCGAAAACCCGCCTCTTGGATGCGTCGTATTACCTCCCCGATCAGGTTGCGCCGCACGCAATCCGGCTTCAGGATGGCTAGGGTGCGCTCTATCGCCATAGGTGGACTCCTGGCTCACTCAGGTGGACGGCCGTAAAGATAGGACGTCGCGCCGATCTGGGCTAGACTTGACTTTTCGGAGGCCAGGGGGATAGTTTGGCAACGGCCAAAGCTTACGGATGCTTTGCGCCGTGCTGGGGGTGTCCTCGCTTCGCCTAAACGGAGCGGGGGCTGAGAGCATACCCTTTGAACCTGATCCGGGTCATGCCGGCGAAGGGAAAGCACGGCCCAAAAGCCGGTCTTTTCGCCGCCTTGCCCGGAAGGAAGGCGGTTTTTTATGCCGCTCCTCTGGGCAGGTGATCTTCACCTCCAGCACGTCTCCCGGTATTCGTTAACCGTCACGCATGAAGGAGACGTGCCATGTGGCGTTTGCTCGTCGCGTTTTTGCTGCTGCACGCGTTTTTCAGCGCTTCCGGCGCTCAAGATCGGGCCCGGCTCGAGGGGCAGGTCCGGGAGGCGGAGTCCGGTCGCCCGCTGGCAGGGGCCACGGTGCTGGTGCTCGGCACCCCATGGGGTTCGGCCGCGGATCGGGAGGGCCGCTACGCGATAGCGGGCCTTCCGGCCGGCTCATATCGGGTGCGTTTTAGTTTCCTAGGCTATGCTTCCGTGGAAATCCCCGTTCAGCTCGCTCCAGGCGAGGTTCGGCGCTTGGACGCGGAGCTTTCCAGCCGGGCCATATCGGCTCCAGAGGTCGTGGTGACGGCTACGCGGGGCCGTGAGCGGGAAAGCCCGATCACGTTCAGCAACCTCGCGCGCCAAGAGCTGGAGGCCCGAACGGCCGTCCGGGATCTGCCCACGGTCCTTTCGGCGCTGCCAGCGGTGATGATGCACTCGGAAAACGGCAACGGGCTCGGCTACAACTACCTGCGCATCCGGGGCTTTGATCAGCGCCGGATCTCTGTGCTCATCGACGGGGTGCCGCAGAACGATCCCGAAGATCACAACGTCTACTGGATCAACTTTTACGACCTGGCGGGCTCTCTGGAAGATGTACAGGTGCAGCGAGGCGGGGGGGCGGCCTTCTATGGCCCCCCCGCCATCGGGGGTTCCATTAACCTGGTGACGCGCTTCTTTGGCGGCCGTCCCGCTCTGAGCGCCGAGCTCGGCTACGGAAGCTTTCGCACGCAGCGCTACACGCTGACGGGGCAGACCACTTGGGGCGGGGGTCGCTATGCCCTCTATGGGCGCTTTAGCCATGTGCGCTCCGACGGATACCGGCAGTGGTCCTGGACCCGCTTTTGGCGCTTCTTTGTGGGGGTAGCCGGCTACGGAGAGCGAACCACCTGGAAGGTGCAGGCTTTTGGTGGCCCGCAAGAAGACGGGTTGGCCTTCTATGGGATCCCCAAGGCGTATAACCGGGATCCCCAAAAGCGCCGCACCAACTACGGGGCGGCTTCGCGCGACCGGGAGTGGTTCCACCAGCCCCAGATCATGGCCTTGCACGAGTGGCGACTGCGCCCCGGCCTTACGCTCTACAACACGGCCTTCTACGTGTCCGGGGATGGATACTTCGACTTCGACGGATCCTGGGGGACCAAGGAGTACTTTCGGCTGCAGGATCGGCCCGATGTGCGGGAGATCCCCCGGGATCTTATCATCCGCGCCTACGTGGACAACGATCAGGTGGGCTGGTTGCCTCGCATGGAGCTTACCGCCTCGTGGGGGCGTCTGGTGTTCGGGGCGGAGCTTCGCGGGCATGAGTCCCTGCATTGGGGGCGGATCCAGGCCGGAACGGGCCTGCCGCCGGACGTGGTGGGTGCGGCCGATCGGCGCTACTACGAGTACAAGGGCGCCAAACGGATTCTTTCCGTTTACGCTAGTCAGCTTTGGCGCCCCGTGGAGGCGCTCACCCTGACGGGGGATCTGCAGCTTGTCTGGCAACAGTACCGGCTGTACGCGGAAAAGTACGTCGGAAACGATTTCCGCGTGCCCTACCGCTTCGCCAACCCGAAGTTGGGCCTGCACTACAACCTCTCCTCGCAGGTGAGCCTCTATACGAGCCTGGCCTACACGAGCCGGGAGCCCCGGCTAAAGGACATCTACGATGCGGAGGCCTCTTCCTTGGGCCAGCAGCCCCACTTCGCTCGGCGTCCTGACGGGTCGTTGGATTTCAGGAGACCTCTCGTCAAGCCGGAGCGGCTGCTCAATTGGGAGCTGGGCGCACGCTATCGCCAGGGGGCGCTTTGGCTTGCGGCCAACGGCTACTGGATGGAGTTCTGGGATGAGATCGTCAAATCCGGCGGCCTGGACCTGTACGGCCAGCCCCGGATGGGCAACGCCGAGCGCACGCGCCATCTGGGTTTGGAGGTGGAGGGTGGCCTGCGCCTGGCCAGAGGGCTGGATCTGCTGGGAAACATGTCCTTAAGCCGCCACCGTTTTGTGCGCTTTACGGAATACGACGACCAAGCCCAGCCTCAAAAGCGCGACGGCAACCCGATCGCTAGCGCCCCGGAGCGGCTGGCCAACCTCACCTTGCGCTATCAGCGCGGCCCTTGGGAGTTGGAGCTGCTAGCCCGGCACGTAGGGCCCCATCATACGGATAATTCAGGATCCCGGGATCCGGCCCGTTACGTAGAGGCCTATGCGGTTGCGGACGCCCGACTGACCTATCGGCTGCGGTGGGCCGATCGCCTGAGCGCGCGCCTGAACCTGGAGGTGAGCAACCTCACAAACCGGCGCTACCTGACGACGGGCTTCGGGGCGGACAACTTCTTCCCGGCCGCGCCGCGCGCCGTATACGCGGGGCTGAAGCTGGAGTTATAGAGGGCCATGCGCGCGCTGGTGCTGGCCGATGGACAGCCCCCCCGCAAGCGCCGCCTGCGGGGGCATTTGCGACGCTCGGGCTGTTTTGTCGTCACAGACGGCGCAGCTCGCCTGGCGGCGCGCTGGGGTCTAGTTCCGGATGCGATCATCGGAGACATGGACAGCTACCAAGGCGAGTTCGAGGGCAGGACGCTTCTGGTGCGGGACCCAGACCAGGAGACGAACGATCTGGAAAAAGCCCTGGCCTGGGTCCTCAGCCAGGGGGTCCAACAGGTTGTCGTGCTCGGCGCCACAGGCCGGCGTCTGGATCACACGCTCAAGAACCTGTCCGTGATGCGGCGCTTTCAGCCGCGTTTTGAACGGATCTGGTTAGAGGACGAAGACCATCGCATCGAGCTTATCCGAGGGGGACAGGAGCTCATCTTCGACGGCCCGGTGGGGCTTCCCGTGTCCCTTTTCCCGCTGTCCGGACGCGCCGAAGGGATCTGGACCGAGGGCTTGCGATGGGCTTTAAGAGGGGAGGCGCTGGAGAACGGGGTGCGCGATGGATCCTCAAACGAGCTTAGCGCCCGTCCTGCACGCGTGCGCCTGGAGCGAGGTGATCTGCTGATCCTCATCACCCACCCGAGCCGAGCGGGGTTTCGGTCGGGGGCCCGCCTGGAGCCCCAGCTGCGATGCCTTTCCGGTTGCACCTGATCGACTGGGCGCTTGTGGGCGCCTACGCGCTGTGGGTCCTCTACCGGGGGTTCTGGAGGGCGCGCGCCCGAAGTCAAGCAGCCGAGGATTTTCTGCTAGCCGGGCGCGCGCTTACGGCCCCTGCTTTCGTGGCCACGCTTGTCTCCACCTGGTATGGGGGCATCCTGGGGGTGGGGGAGTACGCTTACCGGTACGGCATCTCCCAGTGGCTCGTTTTCGGGTTACCCTACTACGTGTTCGCCCTGCTTTTCGCCTTGTTTTGGGCTGAGCCCATCCGGCGCAGCGGGGCCCTTTCCGTGCCCGATCGGCTGCGAGCCGTCTATGGACCGTGGGCAGGTCTTCTGGGCGCCCTCTGGAGCGCCGTGCTGGCTAGCCCCGCGCCGTACGTGTATATGTTGGGCCTGCTGGTGCAGGCGGCAACCGGGCTGCCCTTCGTGTGGGCGCTTCTTTTGGGGGCTGTGGCCTCGGGGGCGTACGTGTGGACGGGCGGTTTCCGGGCTGTGGTGCGCACCGACGCGTGGCAGTTCGGGCTCATGTACCTAGGCTTTGGCCTTATCGTGCCTTGGCTTGTGCTGCAGTACGGAGGGTGGGCGTTTCTGCGCTCGGCCCTGCCCCCGAGCCACTGGTCCTGGGACGGCGGGCAGGGTTTAGGGTATGTGCTTGTCTGGTTTTTCGTGGCCCTGTGGACGTTCGTAGATCCGGGCTTTCATCAGCGCGTTTTGGCCGCTCGCTCTCCCGAGACGGCCCGAAAGGGCATTTTGGGCGCGGTGCTGTTCTGGGTTCTCTTCGATGCTCTCACCACCGCGGCCGGTTTGTACGCACGCGCCCTTCTGAGGGAGCTAGCGCATCCCGCCTTGGCTTATCCCGCCTTAGCCGAACAGGCCCTACCGCCGGGGCTAAAGGGGCTCTTCTGGGTGGGTCTATTGGCCACGATCATGTCCACGGTGGACAGTTACCTGTTGCTTTCGGCGCAGATGCTCGGTTTTGAAGTCTTGGGCCGTTGGCATGCCCGATGGCCTGCTGGCACGTATGTTCGGGTGGGCCTGCTGGCCACGCTTTTGCTTGCGCTTCTGATCGCGCTATGGGCCCCCGGGGTGATCGCGATTTGGTATACGCTGGGCACGCTCATGATTCCGGGGCTGCTTCTGCCTACGCTGGGGGCCTATGCTGCGCGTTGGCGTCCTTCTCGGATGATCGCGCTTGGAATGCTCATAGGCGGCCCACTTTGCGCGCTGCTTTGGATGGCGCTAGCCCGAAGGCCAGAGGGTTACTGGGGGGGTATTGAGCCCCTGTACGCGGGCCTGGCTTGGTGCGTCTTGCTCTGGCTGGCGAACCTTGTGCGCGAGCGCCTTTTTCGGGGATCTCTTTAGGGGGAGGGACCCGTCTGCCGGCTTGCGACCTCATAGGCTTGGGCTAGTTCCACGAAGACCTCCGGCGAAAGCTCCTCGGCGCGCCTGTTCCCGTAGCGCAGGAGCAGCTTCTCCGGCAACGGTAGCGAGCGCAGGTTGTTGCGCAACGTCTTGCGTCGCCTGGCGAAGGCCGCGCGCACCAGCTGCTCTACGAAGGCGTCCCGCACGGGGAGCTCGGGCCGGTCGAAGACAAGACGCACGACGGCGCTTTCCACCTTCGGAGGGGGATAGAAGGCCCCCGGAGGCAGTCGAAGGCAGAGCTCCGGTCGGCTCCAAAGCTGCGCCAGCACACTCAAGCTCCCGTAGGCCTTCGTGCCGGCGGAGGCGGTAAGGCGTTCGGCCACCTCGCGTTGCAGGGTGAAAACGGCTGCGCGCAGCCGGTTTCGGTTCTCCAGCGCCATGCGCACGATCCAGGAGCCCAGGTAGTAGGGGAGGTTGCCGCAGAGAATGGGTCGTTGCGGGCGCTCCTCAAGCAGGGCCGGCCAGTTCAGATCCCGCACGTCCGCTTGGCGCACGTCGAGCTCCGGAAGCCGCCGGCGCAGCTGCGTCACGGCTTGGGGGTCGATTTCCAGGGCCGTCACGTGTGGGGTGCGCTCCAGAAGCCAAACCGTAAGCGAACCTGTTCCGGGGCCGATTTCGATCACCCAGTCCGCCGGACCGGCTTCCGTTAAGGCGGCGATGTGACGGGCCGCGTGCAAATCGCGCAGAAAATGCTGCCCCCAGCGCTTGCGGGGCTTCCAGGTGGGGCGCAGCTCAGGTTTCACGGCTGGCGCGTGAGCCGAACCACGGTTTCGATGTGATACGTGTGCGGAAACAGGTCTACGGGCTGAATGGCCTCTATCCGATAGCGCGTGATGAGCCCTTTAAGGTCCCGTGCTTGCGTGGCCGGGTTGCAGCTTACGTACACGATGCGCTCCGGGCCCAGCTCTAGCAACAGGCGCACCACGTCGGGGTGCAGGCCGGATCGGGGGGGATCGAGCACGACCACGTCCGGGGCTCCGTGAGCGGCCATGAGCTCAGGCCAGGGCATTTGGCGTACGTCCCCGCAGTAAAAGGTGGCGTTGCGCACCCCGTTAAGGAGCGCGTTCTGGCGCGCGTTTTCGACAGCCACGGGCACCTGTTCGATGCCCACTACCTCGCGCACCCACGGGCTTAAGTAGATGCCGATCGTACCCGCGCCGCAGTACAGGTCGAAGAGCCGATCTGTGGGCCGAAGCTCGGCCAGCTCGCGCACGACCTCATAGAGTCGCTCGGCCTGGTGCGTGTTGGGCTGAAAGAAGGTGTTGGCCGCGATGCGAAACCGGAAGGGCCCAAGTTGCTCTTCGATATATCCCGGACCCAGGTAGACGCGCTCCTGTTCCCCTACGGCCACTTGCGCCGGACGGCTCGTGATGTTGTTGACGAACGTGCTCACCTCCGGGAAGGTCTCCTGGAGCCATCCGGATAGGGCCTGCATGCGCTCGGGCTCATCGGTGTGCGTAACAAGGTTGACGAGCACCTGATGGGTGCGCACGCCGAAGCGCAGCACAAGGTGGCGTAGGTAGCCCCTCTGTCGGTGCGGGTCGTAGACGCTCCAGCCTTGAGTGCGCACGTACTGGCCGATGGCCGCAAGCAGCCGGTTGCCTAGCTCCGGAGCTAGCCAGCAGCGCTCCAGGTGCAAGACTCGGTCGTAGCGGCCGGGCAGGTGAAAGCCCAGCGCAAAGCCCTTGTCCAGAGGCTCTCCGGTGGCGATCTCCTCGGCTGATAGCCACCTTCGCGGGGAAAAGGAGAACTCCAATTTGTTGCGGTAGCCGAATATCGGATCGGCTCCAATTACGGGGCGCACCTCGGGCAAGCCGTCTAGGTTGCCGAGGTACACAAAGAGCTCGCGTACAAGCTCCCGTTTGTAGGCCAACTGGGCCTCATAGCGCACGTGTTGCCAAGAGCAACCCCCGCAGAGGCCGAAGTGCCGGCAGGGGGCTTCAACGCGGTCCGGCGAGGAGCGCAGGACCTCAAGCGTTACGGCCTCGGCGTACTGGGATTTGATCTTGACGGGGCGCACCCGAAGCCGATCCCCGGGCACGGCGCGGGGCACGAAGATGATCCGGCCGTCGATTCGCCCTAAGCCCTTGCCCTCAAAGGCCGGCTTTTCGATCTCAACGATCCATTCCCTCTCCATAGGCGTCCGCATCCATCCAGACCCGTAAGAGCGTTTGCAGGGCGGAAAGGGTCCCCTGGGTTTCTTGTAGCCCCTGTAGCAAGAGCACGAGCTGGGCCGCCAGATGTTCCGCTAAGCCCGCGTAGAGTTTGGCCGCTAATGCCGGCTGGCGGCTGCGCAGGGCCTCTAGATCAGGCCGGAACAGGCAGAGCGCGTGCACCTCTTCGGCGGCCACGGCCGTGAAAAGACGCCGGTAGGGTCCAAAGAGCGTAAGCTCTCCGAAAAACTGCCCCACCCCGAGCGTGGCTACGTCTTGCATACCCACTGGGGTTTGCACCAGCAGCTCCACGACCCCTCGGGTGATCAGATACAGCCCCAGGCCGGGGTCGCCCTGATAGTGGATCACCTCTTGGGGGCTGAAGCGTCGGAAGTGTCCAGCGTAGGCCAGTTCTCTTCGTTCTGCTTCGGTGAGGTGACGTAGGACGCGGGTGCGTTGGAGCGCACCGAGGGCCTCTGCGATCTCAGAGGGGTCCTGGGGGCGAACCCAGCTGCTCAGGCGATGCCATAGGAGGCGTGTTTGCATGGGGACTCCCTGCGCAAAGTTAGGAGGGTTTATTGCTAAAAGGCCTGCCCCAGGCCTACGTGCAGCGTCCACCACAAGCCCCGTTGGCCAGGTCGAGAGGGCAGCCAGCCTCTTCCTATAGCGGGATCGTAGAGCCGCACGGCCCAGTCAGCGCGGAAGACCACGAAAGTCCAGTCCAGTCGAAGCCCCAAGCCGGCCCCCCAGGCCAGCTGACCCAGCGATTCGGGAAACCGAAAGCGGCCCGCCTCGGGCCCAGGGTTGCGGGGGCCGTACCAGACGTTGCCCGCATCGGAGAAGAAGGCCGCGTTCCAGTTCGCGGCCAAGAAGTTGCGCAACAGCTCGGTGCGCCACTCCAGGCTCGCCTCCAGTTTTATGTCTGCTCCGGTGGCCTGTAGGCTTTTGTCCCGAAGTCGGCCGGGCCCGAGTTGGCGGAATTCCCAGCCGCGCACGCTCGTGGGCCCGCCGCCGAAAAAGCGGCTCTCAAAAGGCAGCGTGGGTTGTGCTCCGAAGGGCAGACCCGCGCCCACCAGGAGCTTCCATCCCCAGGTGGCGCGTTCTGAGATCGCGTAATAGCGCCGCGCGTCCAATTGCAGTTTGGCATAAAGGCTATAACTCAGCCGACGGGCCCGGCCCACGCTAGGCAGAGAGCCCTCCAGGATCCCTGGTGTGTAGGCCCAGAGGTCCAGAATCCAGGGTGCTATACCCCCTAGCTCGGCTAGGGCCTCCAGGTAAACGCCGGTCCGACGCGTAAGCAGGTTGGCCGTGATCCAGCGGTACGTCCAACGGGTCACGGAGTTCACGTAGGGCCGGTAGCTTTCCAGCACCGGCACCCCGGCCAGCGTGTCCAAGCCTAGCAGGAAAGCCTGCCGAAAGCCGCGCAGCGTGTCCACGTCCGACCAGAGCAGCTCCAGCAGATCAAATTGGCTCGAGCGGACCCAGTCGTGCTGCAAGTTGGCCCGGTAGCGAATTGTCCACCGAGGCCAGATCCGATATTCGCGTTGCTGGGCCAGCACGCCGGAGAGCTCCAGGGCCATGCGGCTGCTTAGGAGCTCCTGGGCATCCCAGCGCTGAAGCGGAAAGGCCAAATACGGCAGCTCAAAGCGGATTTGGGCTTCGGCCTGCAGACGATCGAAGAATCCAAAGCGGCGCAGCGCAGGCCCAGAGGCCACAGAGGATTCTAAGCTTCCGCTTAGACGCAGGCCCAACTGCTCTCCCTCTCCGAGCAAGTTCGCGTTCTGATACCCAATACCGGAGCTAAAACCAATCCCCTCGCGGCTGATGAAATCACCCTGCACGTCAAGCTGATGCCGAGGCAGGGTGCGCACCTCAAGCCGGACCGGTAGATGGGTTTGTTCCCTCGTTGTCGGGCGCGCCACGGTCAGGTCAGCGAACCCCACCAGAGGCAGATTCGCCAGCTGCTGCTTGGTCGCCAACAGACGGGAGCGGTTGTACCACTCCCCCGGTTGGAACTTGAGCTGCCGCCAGATGCCACCGGGTTCTAGAAAAGGTTCCCCGTTCAGGTGCGCCCGCATCCAGTGGGCTTGTCCATCCGGGCTTTTGTCGGCGGGCAAGCGCAGGGAATCGGTGCGAGCGGGGCTCTGGGGAAGGGGTCCTTCGACGAATGCGCTCACGTCGCCGATGCGGAAGCGCGGTCCGGTTCGAATGGAAAGCTCCAGGCGCGCCTCAGCGCGCCGGGGATCGACGGTCACGTAGGCGCGGATGCTGTCTAGATTGGCCGCCGCGTATCCGTGATCGTGCAGCCAGTTTAGAATTCGGTCCCGCTCCTCAACCAACAGCAGTTCGTCTAAGGGTTTACCCGGCCTTAGAGGGCCGCGCGGTCGGCGCAGCAGGGTCTCCAGTTCCGGGGGAGCGCCCGCGATGCGCACATCCGACCAGGTCGTGCGCGGCCCCTCCCGGATGCGGAAGCGCACCGTGACCTGGCTGGGGTCGCCTATCCGGTATACGAACTGGGTATCCACTTGTACGGAGCGGAAGCCACGGCGCCGGTAGAAGCGCTCCAGGGTTCTCCGGTCGGCCGAGACCCGGGCCGTGTCCAACAGTTGGGGGGGCTCACCACTCTGCAGAAGCACCCGGCGCAAGAAGGGGGGCAGACGACGATTTTGACCCAGTTCGTACATCCAGAGCCATATCGGCAGTCGGGGCCAGGGTAGAAAGTCAAGCAGCCTTCGGTTAGGGCGTGTTTGCAGCAGAAGCAATAGCTCTTCATCGGCAAAGGTCCGATTGCCCTCCAGCTGCACCTCGCGCACTAAGGGCGGGCGTGCTGGCTGGGCCATTGCCCAGCCCGTTCCTCCGAATCCGAGTCCTATCCAGAGCCACCACCAGCCTCGCATGCGGACGCGCATCTGTTCGCTTTGGGGAAGAAAAATACGGTCGCCGGGCCGATGGGAGAAACCCAATCGGCCGGTCGGAGGTAAGGCCGGCAGGGGCCAGCTTGACATCCCCTTCGGCTACGGCCTATTTTCTGTCGGCTTGCATGGAGTCGAGGTGCGAATGCATCCCTGTCCGCAGGTGACTTGCGCGCCTTGTCTCCAGCGGGGGTGCACCAATCGGTAAGGAGAAGGGTATGGGTAGACGGCTGTTCGTCTACGACGAAGGAGCCTGCGCCTTCGTCGAAGCCCGCCCCTCTTGGGGTCGTCGTTACGGGGTTCTGCTCTTCGTGTTTTTCTCGGGCGTCGCTTTGAGCCTTCTTGGGCTTTGGCTGTTGAGCCCCGTTCTGGGCACGCCGGCTGAGACGGCTTTGCGTGCGGAGAACGAGGCTCTGCGGCAGGAGGTGGAGCGAACCCAGCATCGGATTCAGGCCCTGCAGGCGCGTTTGGAGCGGCTAGTCCGCCGCGATGAGGAGCTGTACCGTTTGCTGCTCGGAGCCAGGCCGCTGGATCCAGCGGAACGTCAGGTGGCCGTGGGCGGCGCCGATGCGTATCGCTCTTTGGAGGGCTTCTCCACCCCTGCGGCCGCTGCTTTAGAACGGTTGGTGGAGCAGCTGGATCGTTTAGAGCGGCAGATCCAGCTCCAACAGGCCAGCTTTGGGGAGCTGGATCGGCTACTGCGGGAGCGGGAAAAGCTGCTGTCCGCGCTTCCGGCCATTCTGCCCGTACAAGGGCGGCTGATCAGCGGCTTCGGGCAGCGTCTGCACCCCATCTTGCGCATCGTGCGGGATCACGAAGGCGTGGATTTTATCGCTCCGCCCGGCACACCGGTGTACGCCACCGGGGATGGGGTGATCCAGAAGCTCGAGTCCGGCGGAGGCTATGGCAATCACATCGTCATCGAGCACGGCTTTGGGTATACGAGCCTGTACGGACACCTACGAGCCTTCGCTCCGGGGATGCGGCCTGGGCGCAAGGTCAAGCGGGGAGAGGTGATCGGCTACATCGGGAACACGGGGCTCTCCACGGGTCCGCATCTGCACTATGAGGTGCGCCGCTTCGGGCGGCCTTTAAATCCGCTGCATTTCTTCGTGGCGGACTTGACCCCAGCCCAGTACCAGGCACTGCGTCAGGCGGCAGAACGCAGCCGCGTTTCCCTGGACTAAAGCCGTTGCGACCGCTAGCCCGGCAGGCGTATCTTCGCGCCCGGAGAGGTGCCGGAGCGGTTGAACGGGGCGGTCTCGAAAACCGCTAGACCCCTTCCGGGGTCTCGAGGGTTCGAATCCCTCCCTCTCCGCTGGGGCTTTAGCAGGGCAACAATAGCGGGTAGATCCGAGTTGCGCCTTCCCAAAAAGCTACAAGAGGAGGGGTCTATAGCCGAGCCGGTGCGCTCGGTTAAGGCAACAGCTCCTCTGGCACGTCTAGCTCCATCCGCAACAAAGCCGAGGCGTAGGTCTTCCCCTGGGCGTCAAGCTTAAGGGAGACCGTGCCCCCACCGCCCAGGGCGCGGTGCAAAACGAAGTTGAGCGCGTGCAAGTTGGGTAGTTCGTAACGCTCCACCGGTCCCAAGCAGATGCCCGCAAAGTGCGCACGCACGCGCTCGGCGGTGAGCGTCTCTAAAAGCAAGGGATAGTATTCCGGCTTTCTGGCTATAACGCCGATGTTAACGGCATCTCCTTTGTCGCCGGAGCGAGCGATGGCCAGATCCCACAGCCGCACCCGAGCCATGGTCTTCAGTCGAAGATGTCGAATAGATCCGACCACTTTTTGCGCTTCTGCGGGTACGGGGGGTGCCCCTTGTAGAAGCGCTCGTATTCCCGCTCATACTCTCGATCGAGCTCCCGGGCCGCGCCGAGCAGTTTCTCCAGCTCCCCGCGGTCCAGCCACACCCCGCGGCATTGGGGGCAGACGTCGATCAGCACCCCGTTGCGGACCACCTCTTGCATTCCGGTCTGGCAGTTGGGGCAGAGCAGCAGCGGCATCTGCACCTCCTCGTTTGACCAAGGCAAAGATGGCGCATGCTAACGGCAGCCGGCAAGCTTAGGGGATGATCTTGTTGAGCGGATATTCGATGATCCCCTCTGCGCCCCGGCGTTTCAGTTCCGGAATGAGCTGACGCACAAGCGCCTCGTCTATGATCGTCTCTACGGCCACCCAGCCGGGCAGGGCCAAGTCCGCGATTGTGGGGTTGCGCAGGGAGGGCAAAATGGAGACGATTTGGGGAACGTCTTCGCGTCGGCAGTTGAGCTTCAGCCCCACTTTGCCCTCGGCTAAAATGGCGCCCTGGACCAGGAGGGCTAGGTTTTCGATCTTCTGCCGCTTCCAGGGATCGGCCCAGGCGAAGTGGCTGGCGATAAGTTGCGTATTGGATTCCAGCACCACGTCCACGATGCGGAGCTTGTTGGCCTTGAGGGAGGTGCCGGTCTCCGTCACCTCCACGATGGCATCGGCCAAATACGGGGCCTTTACCTCCGTAGCGCCCCAAGAGAACTCCACTTCCGCCTCGATGCCGCGTTCGGCAAGCCACCTGCGCGTGATGTTGACCACCTCCGTAGCGATGCGTTTGCCCTGCAGGTTGTGGACGCTTTGGATCGGAGAATCCTCAGGCACGGCCAGAACCCAGCGCACAGGCCGGAAGCTCGTTTTAGAATAGATGAGGTCGGCTACGACCACCACGTCGGCGCCGGTCTCTAGGACCCAGTCTTTGCCTGTAAAGCCGGCGTCGAAGAGCCCTAGGGAGACGTAGCGGGCCATCTCTTGGGCCCGCACGAGCATGGCCGTGATCTCCTCGTCTTCGGATACGGGGAAGTAGGAGCGCTCCTGCACATAAAATCCGAAACCCGCTTTGGCCAGCAGCGTCAAGGTGGCTTGTTGTAAGCTGCCCTTGGGAAGGCCGAGCCGAAGCTTTGGAGCGCCGTTGGGCTCCACGGCCAGAAAACGCTGCATCGCTGTTTGGGTGCTGCTCATGAGCCGGGCTCCCGTTTAGATGCCGAGTTTAGCTCCGCTTGGGTGCGAAACGTGTATAGGATGGCCTCCATTTGGCGCAGAAACTCCCGCTTATCGTAGCGCGGGGCGAAGACCGAGCCGTCGAGCATGTAGATGCGCTGCTGTCCGGGGTCAAAGAACGTGATGTTCACAAAGGGGCCGCCCATGGCGTCGCCGGTCATGCGCCAAAGGCCCCGGCTTTCGTAGGCGAAGCGGCCATGAAAGTTGATCACGGCCTGTTGCACAGGCCGGCGGCGCTCAAGCGTGACGTAGCTGTCCTCGTATTTGCCCCGCAGGTGACGCTGCGTGAGGCTGTCGCGCACGCGCAGGATCCAGGCCGGCGTGATCTGATCGGGCCGGGCGCGATCACGCCACCAGACGAAAAACCACCGCTGGTTATCGGGAAGCAGGCGTCGGACCCAGACGAAGTTCGCCGTGTCTTTGGCGATCAGGTAATCGTGTTGGATGCGCACGCGCCAGCCGTGGCGCCTCAGCAGGCTATCGGCCAAGGCTACTTGTTCAGCTCTGCGGAAAAGATCCTGTTCAGTCCGGGTGCGCTCGACGCGGTCAAAGAGCGCGCGCAGTTCTGGGGCCTTTTCGCGCACAAACCGGATCAGATCCTGCTCGCCGGCCGCCGTCAGGTAGAGCACCTGCTGATCCTGGGCCCATAGGTTTTGGCGGCTCACGCTCAGAGGATTGCCGGCCCGCACGTAAGCCTGCACGGCCGAGTCCAGGCGCGCTCTTATAAAGGCACTTGCAGGGGTGGGGCCGTCCAGAGGCGCAACGAAGACGATGTTCCGATCGCGTTTGAGCCGCTCAAAAGCGGCCTGATCGCGTAAGGCCTTAAAGGCCAGGTCAAACCACGGTTCCGGCTGCGGGAGCGTTTCGACATCGCCCCCGAAGACTTCGCGAACGGCCTCACCCAGCGGGCCAGCCCAGGCCGCCGAATCCATGGCGATCGTCACAAGTCCCGGCCTGCCGACCGAGGGGGGGAGAAACTCCGCGGGACTCAGGCGGCAGGCCGCGCCCAAAAGGACGAGGGGCAGAAGGAGCTCGCTACGCGGCATGAACGCTCATCCCCGCCTTAAGCGCGCGCACCCACGCGATGAGCTGCTCCAGCCAGTCGGGGCTGGGATAGGCGCGCTCTAGGCGTTCTACCAAGGCGCTTCCGACGATGATCCCGTCGGCGTACTCCAGCATAGCGCCGGCGTCCTCCGGGGTCGCGATGCCGAAGCCCACCAGCAGGGGGTTGCGCCGCACCAGCTGACGCGCCCGCTCCAGAAAAGCCCGCGCCTGCTCCGCCACTCCGGTTCGCGCCCCCGTTACGCCCGTAATCGAGACGGCGTACACAAAGCCCCGGCTGAGCCCGTCGATCTGCCGCAGCCGATCCGCCGATGAGGTGGGGGCCGCCAGCAGCACCAGGTTCAGGCCCGCACGATCGAAAGCCTCCCCGACCCAAGGGCGTTCTTCGAGGGGTAAGTCCGGGATGATCAGTCCGTCAAGGCCTGAGGCGCGCGCAGCGTGCGCAAACGCCTCTACCCCGTAAGCCAAGATGGGGTTGAGATAGCCCATGAGCACCAGAGGAGTGTGCGGATCGCGCCGACGGAAGGCGTGCACGCACTCCAGAATCCAGGATAGATCGATTCCGTAGGCGAGGGCGCGCTGGCTGGCGCGCTGGATCGTGGGGCCGTCGGCCAGAGGGTCGCTAAAGGGGGCGCCGATTTCCAGAAAATCGGCGCCGGCTTCAACCAGCGCATGCCAAAGCGGTAGCGCGGCCTCTGGCTCCGGAAGGCCGGCCATAACGTACAGGCCCAGCACCGGACGGCGCCGTCGAAACAGCTCCTGCAGGCGGTTTGGGGCGACTTCATGCATGCGCAGGCTCCTTGTCGCCTCCCGAGGCCTCCATAAGCGTGGTCATGTCCTTGTCCCCGCGGCCGGAGCAGTTAAGCACGATCAGGTCTTCGGGGCTTGTTTCGGGCATGAGCTTGCGGAGAAACGCCACGGCGTGCGCTGTCTCTAGCGCGGGCAGAATCCCCTCAAGCCGCGTCAACAAGCGCACCCCCTCTAGGGCTTCGGCGTCCGTTACGGCCTCATAGCGCACGCGCCCGACGTCGCGCAGGTAGCTGTGCTCGGGTCCCACGCCGGGATAGTCTAGCCCCGCCGAGAGGGAGTAAGCGGGCTGAATTTGCCCATCTGGGGTTTGCAGCGCGTACGTATAGGCGCCATGCAGGACCCCAGGGCGGCCGCGGCTGAGCGTGGCGGCCGTTTTGTCCGTGTCCAGCCCCAGTCCCGCGGCCTCGACCCCGTAAAGCCGCACGGAGGGCTCCGCCAGAAAGGGGTAAAAGAGCCCGATCGCGTTTGATCCCCCGCCTACGCAAGCGACCAGGTGCGTGGGCAGCCGTCCCTCGCGGGCCAGAAGTTGATCCCGCACCTCATCGCCGATGATGCGCTGAAAATCCCGCACGAGCAGGGGATACGGATGAGGGCCGACCACGGAGCCGATCACGTAAAACGTCGTGCGCACGTTCGTGACCCAGTCCCGGATGGCCTCGTTGATGGCGTCTTTTAGAGTGCCGGTGCCGGTCGAGACGGCCCGT
Source organism: Bacteroidota bacterium (assembly GCA_025059945.1). Taxonomy (NCBI): domain Bacteria; kingdom Pseudomonadati; phylum Bacteroidota; species Bacteroidota bacterium. The sequence continues at coordinate 112,828 of JANXDC010000005.1, read as the reverse complement.
ACTTCGGCCCCGAGCAAGCGCATGCGCTCCACGTTCAGGCGCTGCCGGCGCATATCGAGCGCGCCCATATAGACGACGCACTCCAGGCCGAATCGGGCGCAGGCCGTGGCCGTGGCCACCCCGTGCTGCCCGGCTCCGGTCTCGGCCAGAATGCGGCGTTTGCCCATGCGCAGGGCCAGAAGCACCTGCCCTAAGGCGTTGTTGATCTTGTGCGCGCCCGTATGGCAGAGGTCCTCCCGCTTGAGGTATATGCGCCCCCGTCCAAAGTGGGCGCTCAGGCGCTCGGCATACGTAAGCGGGGTGGGCCGGCCTACGTACTCGGCCAAAAGCGACCGATAGGCCTGCCAGAAGGCCGGATCTTGACGGGCCTCTCGATAGGCGGCTTCCAACTCCTCGAGGGCCGGCATGAGCGTCTCGGGCACAAACCGACCTCCGTAGGGACCGAACCGCCCTCGGGCGTCGGGCTGCGGCGCAAGCACAGCTTGAACGGGCTCCATTTAGACGTGCTCCTGGGCCTCTAAGGCGGACCAAGCGGCAAAGAGCGCCTGCAGTTTGGCGCCGTCCTTGCGGCCCGGTGCAACCTCCAGACGGCTGTTGACGTCTAGCGCGAAGGGCCGCACGGTTTGGGCGGCCAGGACAAGGTTATCGGGGCCGATCCCTCCAGCCAGAAACAGGGGTGTTTCTTGGGCCAACGCCCGCGCCAGGCGCCAGTTGAAGGTGTGCCCCGTGCCACCCCACAGGTTATGATCGAAGCTATCCAGCAGCAGGTAATCCGCCGCGCCCCGATAGGGTTCGGCCAGCTTCTGGATTTGCTCTATGCTGGCATCGTGGGCTACGGCTATGGCCTTGATCACCCGCAGCCCTCGAGCGCGCAACGCATACAGCAGCTCGGGGGGCTCTAGCCCATGCAGTTGCACCAGTCGGATGCCTGTTGCGCGGGTGATCTCCAGGATCGCCTCGAGGTCGGCGTTTACGAACACGCCCACGGGTTCTGGGCCGTGCACCCAGGCCAAGATCTCCCGGACCCGCTCCGGCTCCACGTAGCGAGGGCTTTGGGGGTAGAAGATGAACCCCAAGTAATCGGCTCCCCCAGCGGCCACCAGCCGGGCGTCATCCAAGCACGTAATGCCGCAAACTTTCAGCCGAGGTTTGCCGTAGCCGCTCATAGAAGTCATGACGCAGACGGTAGAGCGCCTCGCCAGGGTCGGGCGCGCGCATAAGCGATTCCCCGATCAAGGCGGCTTCAACGTTATGCTGGTAGAGAAACCATAGATCATCGGCCGAGCGAATACCGGACTCGGAGACTTTCAGCACATGCGTGGGCACGTGGGCCAGGATCTCCACCGAGTGCCGCAAGTCCACCGCAAAGGTGCGCAGGTCTCGGTTGTTGACGCCAATTAAGCGAACGGCGTCAAAGTCCACCCGCTCCAACTCCTCCTGGGAGTATAGCTCCAGAAGCACGCCCAGCCCCAGGCCGCGGGCGGCCTGCAGAAGGTCTTGAAGCTGATAGCGGTCCAAGATGGACGCGATCAGCAGCACGGCGTCCGCTCCGAAGGCGCGCGCCTCGTAGAGCTGGAATTCATCGATGATGAAGTCCTTGCGGATCAACGGGACATCCACCCAGGGCCGGATCCGTCGCAGGTTTTCCAAAGACCCCCCGAAGAAGGGCTCCTCGGTGAGCACCGAAAGCGCCGCGGCTCCGGCCAGGCGGTAGCTCGTGGCTATGGAGACTACGTCCGGAGCGCTTCGGATCCGGCCGGCCGAGGGGGAAGCAGGCTTGATTTCGGCGATCAGGGCCATGGGCCCGTTTTGGCGCAGCGCCCGCTCTAGGTCCAGGATCGGACCTCCAAAATAGGGCATGGACTCCAGGTAGGCGCGCGTGTAGCGCCGTTTGCGCTCCGCTAGATCCGCCCGCGTACGCTCCAAGATGCGTTCCAAGATGTTCATACGGACTTTTCCCTTATCCGACGCAACGCTTCCAGCACGGCCCAGGCGCGACCGCTCTCGAGGCTATCTCGGGCTAGCTCTAGGCCTCGAGTGGGGTCTTCAGCCGCCCCCGACGCGTAGAGGGCGAAAGCTGCGTTCAAGAGCACCGCATCGCGGTAGGGCCCGGGTTCTCCTTCCAACAAAGCAGCCAGGGCGCGGGCGTTCTCCTGGGGCGAGCCGCCCCGAAGGGCCTCTGGGGCGCTGCGCTCTAGTCCCAGGTCCTCCGGGCTTATCCGGTAGATACGCTTGCCCTGTCCGGAGCGGTATTCGTAAACCGTCGTGGGGGCGCAGACGGAGAGCTCATCCCAGCCCTCATCGCTGTGTACGACCAGAATGTGCTCCCATCCCAACAGGACGGCTACCTCCAAGATCTGCTGTGCGGCCTCGTGCGAAAAGGCCCCTATGAGCTGCCGCCGCACGGGGGCGGGGTTAAGCAGGGGGCCCATGAGGTTGAAGCAGGTGCGCACGCCCAGGGCACGTCGCACGGGCGCCACCTGCCGCATGGCCGGATGGTAGCGGGGCGCGAACAGAAACGCCATCCCGTGCTCTTGAAGGGCCCAGGACGCCTCCTCGGGTTCCAGCTCAATGGGCACTCCTAAGGCCTCCAGCACGTCGGCCGATCCGGAGCGGCTGGAAACGCCCCGATTGCCGTGTTTGGCCACGGGCACGCCCGCTCCGGCCACCACGAAGGCTACGGCCGTGGAGATGTTTCGGGTTTCGGCGTTGTCGCCTCCGGTGCCGCAGACGTCCACCAGCTGGGGGTGTTCAAACGGAATGGGCACGGCGGCTTGGCGCATCACCTCCACAAAAGCCACTAGCTCCTCCAAGGTTTCGCCTCGCGCGCGCAGGCCCAAAAGCAGGGCGGCTGTTTCGAGTTCTGTCCCCTGCCCCTCGATGATCTGCTGCAAAGCGGCCCGGGCTAGCTCTCGCCCCAGCGACTGCCCCTCAGCCAACCGGCCCAAGGCCAAGCGCAGCGGGGATACTGGGTTCATGACGGCCTCTCCTGCGCGCAGGCCCAATCGCGCAGCACCTGGGCCGCCCAGCGCTGCACAAGTTGGGCCCCTACCTGTGTCAGCACGGATTCCGGGTGGAACTGCACCCCCTCTATGGGCCAGTATCGGTGGCGCAGCCCCATGATGAGCCCATCGGCGGTCCAGGCCGAGATCTGCAACACCGGCGGCAGGCTCTCCCGTTCAACGACGAGGCTATGGTAACGGGTCGCCTGAAACGGGTTGGGCAGGCCTGAGAAGATCGTTTGGCCGTCGTGATAAATCGCGCTCGTTTTGCCGTGCAGAGGACGAGGGGCTCGCACGACTCGGCCTCCGAAGACCTCCCCAATGGCCTGATGTCCCAGGCAGACCCCCAGAATGGGCACTTGGCCCCCGAAGTGGGCGATGACGGACTCCGTGATCCCGGCCTCATGAGGCCGGCCAGGTCCGGGGGAGATCACGATCCCGGCCGGCTCAAGCGCCCAAAGCTCCTGCAGGCCTACGGCGTCGTTCCGAAAGACGCGGATTCGGTCCGTTACGCCATAAAGCAGCTGCACGAGGTTGTAGGTGAAGGAGTCGTAGTTGTCGATGACGACAATCATGGTTCGTTCCTTGTGGCGAAGACCGAGCTATAGGTCGTCAACAGGCCCGTGGCCTGCCGCACCCGCTCCATGAGCTCTTCGGCCACCTCGCGCGCCCGGCGTCCGCCTTCCCGCAAGATGTCCCGGACTTCATCCAGGTGGGCCTCCCAGTACAGGCGCCGCTCTCGGGCCTCGGCGAAGTAATGCTCCATGAGCGTATATAGGCGCTCCTTGGCCTGTCCGTAGCCGTATCCCCCTCGTAGATAGGCCTTGCGGATCTCGGCTAGCTCTTCCGGGGTGGCGAACAGTTTCAGCAGCGCGAAAACGGTGCAGGTATCCGGGTCTTTGGGGGCCTCCAGAGGCGTGGAGTCCGTGACGATGCTCATGATGCGCTTGCGCAGGGCCGGCCCAGAGGCGAAGATCTCGATCGTGTTGCCGTAGGACTTAGACATCTTCTGCCCGTCGATACCCGGCACGACGGCCACATCGGGATGGATGTAAGGCTCCGGAAGCTTCAACAGCTCCCCGTAAAGATGGTTGAACTTCTGCGCGATGTCGCGCGCAAATTCCAGATGCTGCTTCTGATCTTGTCCCACGGGCACGAGCTCTGCTCCGTAGATCAAAATGTCGGCCGCTTGCAAAACGGGGTATGTCAGCAGCCCTGCCACCGGCGATAGCCCCTTGGCGATCTTGTCCTTATAAGAGACCCCCTTTTCGAGCAGGCTCACGGGCACAAGGCAGCTGAAAATCCAGGCTAGCTCCGTCACCTGCGGCACGTCGCTTTGCAGAAAGAAGGTAGCCCGTTCGGGGTCCAGGCCCAGGGCCAGGTAGTCTAGGGCCACATCTAGCGTATAGCGCTCCAACAGCGCCCGATCCTGCATCGAGGTCAGCGCATGATAGTTGGCAATGAAGTAGAAGGCGCGGTTTTCGTATTGGAAGGCCAGATGTTGGCGAATGGCCCCAAAGTAGTTGCCGATATGCAGACGGCCTGAGGGCTGGATGCCGGACAAGATCACGCGCCCCTTGGGCAGATGGGGCACTAACTCTTGCACGTGATCGGTCGCGGTGCGCATGGTCTGTTTTCCCTTCTTCTATGTCGGTTCTATCGCAGATAGCTCCAGGTTGGCGGAAGCAAGCGCCAGGGCGCGTTCCAGGGCGCGGGCCTTGGCGAGCGTTTCCTCGTATTCCCGTTCGGGCAGGGAGTCGGCCACCACGCCGGCCCCCGCCTGATAAAAAAGCCGATCTCGGGTGGCGATGAAGGTGCGGATTGCGATGCAAGTATCCAGATTGCCGTGCAAATCCAAGTATCCCACGGCGCCCGCGTACGGGCCCCGGGATTCGGGTTCGAGTTCGTGTATGATCTCCATAGCGCGCACCTTGGGGGCGCCGGTTACGGTGCCGGCCGGAAAACAGGCCCGCAGCGCCTCTACGGCGCTCACCTCGGCCCGCAGGCGGGCCGTAACGTGCGAGACCAAGTGCATGACGTGCGAGTAGCGCTCCACAAAGCCGTAACGCTCCACCCGCACCGAGCCCGGCTCGGCCACGCGTCCCAGGTCGTTGCGTCCCAAGTCGACGAGCATCACGTGTTCGGCTTGCTCCTTGGGGTCGCCAAGCAGCTCGCGCTCCAGCGCGGCGTCCTCCTCCGGATCGCGGCCTCGCCTTCGCGTGCCGGCTATGGGCAACAGCTCAGCTCGACAGCCCTCGACGCGCACCAGGACCTCTGGAGAAGATCCAAATACGGCGAAGTCCCCAAAGTCCAGGTAAAACAAGTAGGGAGAGGGGTTGATGATGCGCAGGGCCCGGTAGACCTGGAAGGGATCGCCCGTGTATCGGATCCCCCAGCGCTGGCTGAGCACGACCTGAAATACGTCCCCGGCCTCGATGTAAGCAAGCGCCCGCCGCACGGCGGCCTCGAACGCCTCGCGGCTTTGGTTGCTGGTAGGTGCGCGATCCAGCAGCATAAAAGGGGCCGGCTTATCGATTTCCTCCGGGGCCGGCCGTCGCAGCCGTTCCTCCAGCGCGCGCAGCCGCCGCTGCGCCTGGAGCTGATCCTGTGCATAGGTCAACAGAAGCAGCCGCCTCTGAACGTGGTCAAAGGCCACCAGGGTGTCGTACAGTCCAAAGCAAGCCTCCGGGATCGCAAACGGGGCCGGTTTGGGCTCCGGAAGGCGTTCTATGTGTCGCACAGCCTCGTAGCCGATATAGCCCACCGCGCCACCGGAGAAGCGCGGCAGCGCGCTTCCATCTGTCTCTTGAGCCGGAAGGCCAGCGGCGGCGACAAGGGCTTCCAGGGCCCGGAAAACATCCGGGCTCTCTTCTTCGGCTTCGGACGTCGTCCAGCGCACGCGCCCCCGCTGCGAGCGCAGCCATCCTATGGGCTCGCATCCGATGAAGGAGTACCGACCCAGTCGCTCTCCGCCCTCTACGGACTCCAAAAGAAAGGAAAGCGCCCCCTGCCTTCGAAGCCTCAGGTAGGCCGAAACGGGGCTCAGCAGATCCGCCGCGAGGGCCCGAATGAAAAGCCGCCTGTAGCGGCTAGCGCCTTGCTCCACCATGGCTTTCTCTTAAAGCGAAAACGCCCACCGGAGACCGGTGGGCGTTTTCGTAAGAGACCTTTCTCGATTATGCGCAGCATATCCGCCCACCGGTCCGGGGCCCGAACCAGAGCCACCACCACCCGCTATGGGCGATATGCGTACGCCGCATCGTGGCAAACCCCTTTCTGTATGCCCGTTACAGGCTCAAAAGCAAGTATACGGAGAGCACGGTAGAGCAGTCAAGGGCACTGCACGCGTCGATAAGTAAACAACCGCGCCCTATAGCGTGATTTTTTAATGTCGCCTTTATCGAGGCTTAACCCGGGAACGCTTTTTTGGCGGGCGTATTGGGACTAGAGCGGGTGCGCCGATGGGTTTAGCCGACCTGCATATCCATACGATCTATAGCCTGGATGGCACCAGCACAGTACGGGCCGTGCTCAAACGGGCTGCAGAGGTCGGCCTGGACGTTGTTGCGATCACGGATCATGATGAGATCCGAGCTTCTCTGGAAGCGTTGTCTCTGGCTCCGGCCTATGGGCTACAAGTCGTTCCGGGAAGCGAGGTGTCCACGGCGGAGGGGCATCTGCTGGCGCTTTTCGTGTACCGCACCCCCCCTGCCGGGCTTTCTTTAGGCGATACGGTGCGGTGGGTGCGCGATGAGGGGGGGTTGTGCATTATCCCGCACCCGGGTCAGAGCCGCTATAGCGTGCGCTTTGGGACCATCCAGCGGGTGCTTCAGGAGCCGGACGTGGCCCCCTTCATCGTGGGCATGGAGGTATTCAACTCCAGCGCCAACAGCCAGCGGCAAAACGAGATCGCCCACGCAACCCTACAGCGCATGCGATGGCCCCTGGCGCCCATCAGCAGCAGCGACGCCCATCTGCTATCCCTGATCGGATCGGCGGCCACGTATTTTCCGGGCCGTACTGCCGAGGAGTTGCGCCAGGCGCTGCTAGCGCGCAGCACACGCGCCGAGGTGATGGATTTCGCACCCCGCCCACTCTTCTTCCTGCAATGGGGGGCGCATCTGGCCCTGCGATACGCGGGGTGGGTCTCGGTCAACCGAGCTCCAGAGGTGCCTGCGAAGAAGGCCTTTCTAGGGCTAAAAGGTGGCTTTCGGCTCCCTGTGGCGTCGAACGTTTAAGAGGCGCTTTCCTGAAGACTCTTCAGAGGAGCTCGATGGTACCCGGGGTGGGACTCGAACCCACACGGCCTCGAGGGCCACTTGATTTTGAGTCAAGCGCGTCTGCCGATTCCGCCACCCGGGCAAAAAGGACTCTACAAAGATAACCTCGCCCATCAGGCGGGGCAACAAAAAAGCCCGGATTTCATCCGGGCCTCAACGTACCCTCGGCAGGATTCGAACCTGCGACCTTCTGCTCCGGAGGCAGACGCTCTATCCAGGCTGAGCTACGAGGGCACAAGCGCCAAATAAAATACGGCGCTTCGCTCGCAAGCGCAAGAGCCTATGGCCTCCCCTGGATGCGCACCTTTCATGAGGCCGCCTTTCGGCGTATATTGCCGCGGCGACGTTGGATAGACGATGACGCAGCTTACGGAAGCGCTTGCCGATCGGCTCGCTCAGCGTCTGCTCCGGATGTTGCCGGCCGGATCCGCCTCAGTGCGTTTAGCGGAACTAGAGGCGCTGGGCTGGCCCGTACCAGTATTGGCCTTTTTGCGCCAGGCCTTTGTGGAGGCCCTTGAAGAAGCCCGGGCGCATCTGGCAAACCCCTGGTTTGACTTCGACGACCCCGCAGTACAGGGGGCTTCGGCTGCCTTTTGGCGGGCCGTGTACCGAACCGCCCGCCTTCCTATGGATCATCGGGCTGATCTTATCCAAAAGGCTGCTCGGGCGATTATCTGGCACCTGTTGGAGCCCGTATCGGCGCTCGTGGACTTCGCCTTCCCCCATGGCTCCGGGGCGCAGGAGTTGGACCGGGTCCTGTTTCGCATGCGCTACTTTGCGGCTTATCCGTATCTGCTGGAGCTCTTTGAGGTTTATGCGCGCCAACGCGGCTGGACGCACCCGGAGCGCGATGAGGTAGCGCGAGCTCTGCGACGGCTGGATCGGCTTTTCTGCGAGGACCTAGATCCCAAAGGATGGCGAGAGCTCTTAAGCCCGTGGTTTGCCTGTTTTCCAGAGGGCGTTCCCGGCGAGGCCCTGTCTTCGTATTTCGCCCGCAAAGAGCGCCCTCAAGAGGCGGCTCGGTTTTCCAGCTGGGCTCGCATTCGTAGCCCCGAGGAGCTAGAGGCCGCGCTCCGGGTTTCGCATACGCCGGAGGAAACCTCGGCATCACTCCCCCGCGTGTGGGCACCTGATCTCAGCGCGACCTTCGCAAGCGAAAGATCTGCAGGCCCCCCGGATTCGGAGCCCCTAGCGTCCTCCGAGTCCACTCAAGCGGAGGCTGAGGACCTAGCCCCCCGGGAGCACTTTTACGAACGGCTACGGCTCTGGGAGGCGGAAGCCCTCTCTGCTGCGCAGGAGTCCCTGGGAGGTACGGCCAATGAAGCGTCCTCAGAGGGCGAGCCGGGGACGTCACCGGCGAGTCCGGAAAGACCATTGGTGGAGCCGCCCGAGGAGGATACTTCCGCTGCTCCCCGGCGGTCCGACGTACACGAGGAGCCGGCCGGGCCCACGCCCCTGTGGAAGGTTTTTCTAAGCCGCCGATCTGAGCCGTCTCGTCGGATTCAGGGCCGCTCGGATCCGCTCTGGAGGCGTTTCCGCACAGATCCCGGAGATCGGGAACCGGAGCTCGTGCTCAGCCCTGAACAGCGATCCCGCTTTGTGCGGGAGATCTTTCGGGGCCAAGAAGGGGCTCTGGAGGCGCTCTTGCACAGCGTGCGTCAGTTTGCGGACTGGAAAGCGTGCAGCCGATTTCTTGATGAGCAACTCTTTGAGCTCTACGACGTGGACCCCTACGCGCCGGCTACAGTGGAGCTAATCGACCTGCTACAAGACTGGTTTGTGCGGCGGGGCCGCGCCTAGGGGACACCGGATCGCCTATGAGGGCTTTTTGCATTGGAATTGGGTTGATCGCGCTTCTGGGATGCGGACACGAGCAAGGGGCCGCCGAGTTCGTGGTGCGTGTAGGGCAGGAGCGTTTTGTGGTCCGCATCATGAGCCCGGATCAGATCGAAACAGCCCGGCAGATTCTGGCTGGACGCTTAAGCCAGCGGATCATCAGCGGGGAGCTTAGGGCCGGAGACGGCGGCTTCAACCGAGATCCCCAGACGGGACGGCGTTGGTCCTGGCACCTAGATCCCCAGACCGTGGTCTTTGCCGAGGTTGCCATAGAGCTCTGTGATGGGCTGCCCTCGCACGTGGAGGCCAATCTCCCCTACTGGCTGGGCACGGTTCGGCGCTTCTGTCCCTGGAGTGCGTTCGTGGAGCGTGAATTATAGCGACACCTTTTGGGGCGGTAACCGGCTTTCGCACCTGCTATGCAAGCCATACGCGTGCGCGCTTTTGGCGATCCGGAGGTGATGCGCCTAGAGGAGGTGCCCACGCCGGAGCCCGCTCCGGGTCAGGTGCGGGTGCGCATTTACGCAGCCGGGGTCAATCCCGTAGACGCCTACATCCGTTCTGGCGTCTACGGTCGGCTGCCTGAGCTGCCCTACACCCCCGGGCATGATGGAGCCGGCGTGGTGGACGCGGTGGGCGAGGGCGTAAAGGGGCTGCGCACGGGCGATCGCGTCTACGTAGCGGGCTCGATCACGGGCACCTACGCGCAATACGCGCTCTGCGAGGCCGATCAGGTCTTCCCCTTGCCGGATCGGCTTTCCTTTGCCCAAGGGGCGGCGCTGGGCATTCCGTACGCCACAGCTTACAGGGCGCTGTTTCAGAAAGGACGTCTAAAGCCCGGGGAGCTTGTGCTCGTACACGGGGCCAGCGGCTCGGTCGGGCTGGCCTGTCTGGAGTGGGCCCGGCTCTGGGGCGCGCGCGTGCTGGGCACCGCGGGCACGGCGGAGGGGATGGAGCTCATCCGCTCCCGCGGAGCGGAGGCCGCCTTCAATCACCGCGCTCCCGGCTACGAGGATCAGATCCTGGCGTGGACCGAAGGGCGAGGCGTGGATTTGATCGTGGAGATGCTGGCCAACGAAAACCTGGAGCGCGACCTGGGTTTGCTCGCTCGCGGCGGCCGCTTAATCATCGTCGGAAGTCGGGGTACGATTGCGATCACCCCTCGGCAGCTGATGAACCGCGAGGCCGTCCTAATGGGCTTTATGCTGTTCTACACCCCCCCTGAGGAGCGCCGGCAGATCCACGCGGCGATTCAGGCGGGGCTTCAAGCGGGGGTTTTAAACCCGCTGGTGCGCGCGCAGTGGCCGCTTGCGGAGGCCCCGCGCGCGCATCGGGTCGTTCTGGAGCCGGGCGCACGGGGCAAAATCGTCTTGGTGCCGGAATGAAGCAAGATTGTTGGCGCAAGCTCGTCTGGGACGGCCTAGCCGTTCACTATCATGAAATCGCCCTAAAGGGCCAAAACCGGCGCTTTTTTCGCCGTCGTCTGCTGGAGCGCCTGCAAGCCGTTTTGGCCGATCAGGATCTGACGGTCCAAGATCGTCTTGATCATCTTTTCATCCCCCTCCGCCCAGATCACCTGGATGAGGCCTTGCAACGCACAAGCCGCGTCTTCGGGGTCGCCTATGCGGTTCCGGTGCGTCTTTTGCCCCGAAGCGCGGAGGCCATGGTGGAAGCGGCCCTGGCGCTGTATCACACCCTATCGGGGGCCGATCGGCCCGCGATAGCGGTGCGGGTGCACCGTTCAGACAAGGGCTTCCCGTTGAGCTCTCGGGAGCTAGAGCGCCTGATTGGACGGCGGCTGGTCGAGGTCGCGGGGGCGCCGGTTCGGCTTTCCCAGCCGGATCTGGAGATCCGCTTCCGCGTGCAGCCCCACGCGGTTTACTTGCTCGGCCCCAAGTGGCGGGGTCCGGGCGGCCTTCCGGTCGGGGTTACAGGTCGGGTGCTTGTGCTTTTCTCCGGCGGAATCGATTCCTCCGTCGTCGGTTGGCTGCTTATGCGCCGTGGATGCACGGTCGATTTCGTGCATTTTCACGCTTTCCCTTCGGCCGAACCGGTGCGCACAAGCAAAATCCCCCAGATGATTGCCCAATTGGTGCGGGACCAAGGGCTGCGGGCGCGCTTGTTTGCGGTGCCCTATCACGTCTTTCAGCTCGCGCTGCTTGCTCATCCGGTCCCTCCGGATCTGGAGCTCGTCCTCTTTCGCCGTTTCATGGTGCGCGTGGCCTCCCGTCTTGCCCGCGCGCACGGCTATCGCGCCCTGGCCACCGGCGATAACCTGGGGCAGGTCGCCTCCCAGACCCTCGAAAGCCTGATCGCCCTGGAGGAGGCGGCGGAGTTACCGGTTTTCCGGCCCCTGCTCACCTACAACAAGCCGGATATCATCGCCTTAGCTCAGCAAATCGGCACCTACCGGTGGGCCGTGCAGCCTTACAAGGACTGCTGCTCGCTAATCGCGCGCCGTCCGGATACGCGCCCCCGCCTGGAGCGGGTTCACGAAGCCGAGGCCCGGCTTCCGCTGGAGGAGATGATCGGCCGCACGCTGCGAAGTGTTGTCTTTTGGCGCTTGCCCGAGGACGGAACGCAGTCAAGTCAGGCTTCGGCCGAAGGGGGGAAAGCTTCTGCGCGACCACAGGGCATAGGCCAGCCCCAGGCCCAGCCAGGTCAAGGCTAACGTGCCGGGCCAGTCTCCGAGATGGGCGTACAGGCTCTGGTGGCGCACCAGCGGCACGGCGGCCAGGCGCGCTTCGGGCTTCCACCAAGCCGTGCGCGCTAGCACGCGTCCCGAGGGCAGGATAAAGCCGCTGATCCCCGTGTTGGCCGCCCGCACCACGGCCCGACGGAAGGCGATGGCCCGCAGCCGCGCGTAGGCGAAGTGTTGGCGATAGCCGCCCGTGTCGCCCCACCATCCGTCGTTGGTGATGACCACAAGCAGCTGCGCCCCTTGGCGGACGAAGCGCCGGATAAAGGGGTCGAAGACAGACTCGTAGCAAATCAGCGGGGCCAGTCGTAGCCCGTTCGACAGCGTAAACGGTTCCGTTCGCCTCCCCACCCCGTAGCTGCTTACGCCGCCTAGATCGACCGTGAGGGCGGCCAAAATGGGCAGCTGATCCAAAAACGGCACGCGTTCCGCGAAGGGCACCAGCTGTATTTTGTCGTAGCGCTGTCGGGGGCGGCCCGGCTCGAAAAGGGCCGCCGAGTTGAAGGCGTCAAAGGGCCTGCCGTCGGCCGCGCGCCGCGCCGATCGGGGGGCTTGATCGGGGTCTGGATAGAACCGCACCGAGACGTACCCGGTCAGCACGGGCACGCCGTGTCGGTCCACCCAGGCCTGTACGGAATCGAGCAGGTCCGAGGGTTGGTGTTCCCAGATCGGTTCCGGGATGGCCGTCTCGGGCCACACGATCAACAGCGGCCGCTTCGGAAGCAGGCCCCAGCTGGCCTGCAGAAGCCGCTTTAGCTGTTCCTGGGGTCCGAGGGTGCTGAACTTCTCCCCCGGATCCACGTTGGGCTGTACGACCCCGAACGGATTTGTGCGCGGCGCCCGCTCCCACTGACCCATGCGCACAGCCCCATAGCTTACAGGCAGCACGAACAAAAGCCACCCCAGCAGGGCCCAGCGGAAGTCGCGTCGGCCGTGTAGCCCATGATAAGCCCAAAGATTCCAGGCTCCTATCCAGGCCGAGGCCCCGAGCACCCCGGTCAGGTCCACAAATTGCGCCAGCAGAGGCCAGTCGGCCAGGCTGTTGCCCAGCACCAGCCAGGGGAAGCGAAGCTCCCAGCGAAAGTGCAGCCACTCCAGGCCGATCCAGGAGGCGAGCAGGATCGAGCGCCCCAACCAGACCCTCTCGGAGCGGCGCCGGACCCAGTTCGCCAGGCCCACGCACAGGCTCTGCACGGCTGCATGGGCCGGAAAGACGGCCGCCGCGCTCCAAGCCCCGGCCGGGACCACGTTAAACAGCAGCCAGTACGTAACAAGCACATTCCAGAGCAGAAGCCCTGGCCATGCGCGGGCTGCCGCCCGAAAAGCCGAGGGGGCCGTCTCTGCGATCCGGAAAAAGGGTATCAGCCCGACCCAGGCCAGAGGCGCCCAAGAGATCGGCGGGAAGGCCAACCCCAGCAGCAGCCCCCCAAAAAGACCGGCCAGCATCGGATGCCGATCCACAAAGGACACGGGGCTCTCGATGCGGAGGACGGGGGCTGCGGCGGGCGTCGCCTTAGGCATCGGTCCGGTCTACCTAGGTTTTGCCGGCCACCACGAGCACAAATTCCCCTCTGGGGGGCTGCGCCTGCACAGAGCGAAGCAGGGATTCCAGGGTGCCACGCCGAACCTCTTCGAAGCGTTTGCTGAGCTCCCGTATGAGCGCTGCGGGTCGATCCGGTCCCAGCACCTGCGCCAGGTCCTGCAGGGTGCGCGCCAGGCGATGGGGGGCTTCGTATAGGGCGATGGTGCGCCCTTCCTGGCGCAACGCCTCCAGGCGCCTGCGTCTGCCCTTTCGGGCGGGCAAAAAGCCCTCAAAGACGAATCGCTCACAGGGCAATCCGCTTAACAAGAGAGCGGGCACAAAGGCCGTGGGCCCCGGAAGAACCTCCACAGGCACGTTCGCCTCCAGGCAGGCTCGAATGAGCAAAAACCCCGGGTCCGAGATCCCCGGCATGCCCGCGTCCACCAACAGGGCCATGCGCGCCCCCGCCTCCAGCCGGCGGATGAGCTCCGGCATTTTTCGGTGCTCGTTGTGCGCGTGGTAGCTTTCACAGCGTATCGCGATGCCGTAATGCTCCAATAGCACGCGGCTGGTGCGCGTGTCCTCGCAGAGCGCAAGCTCCACCTCCTGGCGCAACACGCGCACGGCGCGAAAAGTCCAATCCTCCAGGTTTCCGATCGGGGTCGGAACGACGAAAAGCCGGCCGTTGGCCATCGGAGGGTGAGGTGGTTATCTTACATCGTTTGCGAAAGTAGCGCGTCGGCTCCGGCGGTGCAAGGCTATGGGTTGGCAGGAACTTATCGGGCAATCTCGGGCGCTTGAGACGCTGCGCAGGGCCTTACGCAGCGGTCGCTTGGGGCACGCTTATCTGTTTTATGGCCCCAGCGGCGCGGGAACGGAGCCGGCCGCTTTGCTTATGGCCCGCGCCCTACAATGCCGGCGCGGGGAGCCGGACCCCTGCGATGAGTGCACGGCCTGTCGCAAGGTGCGCGCTCTGGTACATCCGGACGTTCACGTGCTCTTCCCGGCCCCGACGGACGCCTCTGAAGAGGAGATCGCAGAGCGTCGGGCCCGGCTGGCTGAGGATCCGTATGCGGAGTTGGATTTCAGCCAGCGTCAGGCCGAAGGGGATCGGGCGCGCAACCGGCAGGTCCTCTACAGCGTGGCCGTGATCGAAGCCCTACGTCGCCGCCTATATCTGCGCCCTCATGAAGGGCGCTATCAGGTGGTGCTCCTCCTGGCGGCCGAGGCCCTGCGCCAGGAGGCGGCCAACGCCTTGCTCAAGATCCTGGAGGAACCCCCGGAGGCGACTCTGTTTGTGCTCACCACAAGCCGTCCGGATCGGCTGTTGCCCACGATCGTATCGCGCTGCCAGAAGGTTCGCTTTGATCCCCTTGCGGAGGAGGATGTGGTAGCGGCCCTTCGGGCGCGGGGGCTTGAGCCTGAGGAGGCCATCTCACTGGCCCGCATCGCGGCGGGCAACCTTTCGCGGGCCCTCGCGCTGCGCCAAGCCGCCTGGCGTGTGGAGCGCGAGGCCGTCTTGGCGTGGCTGCGGACCGCGGCCTCGGGCCGCTGGATGGAGCTCGCTCGTCATGCGGAAGAAGCCCAGCGTCTGAATCGCGAGCAGCTCAAGGATCGCCTGCAGGTTCTGCTTTTTTGGCTGCGCGACCTGTGGCGATATGGGCACAACCCGGACCCTCAAGGGCTTTACTATCCGGATCAGGTCGAGGTGTTCGCGCGTTTTCACGCCAAGCTTCCGGAGGCGGACCTAGAGGCGATGATCCAGGCCACCGAAGACGCTTTGCGGGCTATTGAACGCAACGGCAACGCGCTCCTGGTCAGTATGGCGCTCAGCTTGCGGTTAAGGCGGGCTATGCGCGGCCAAGCTCTGCAGGCCCAGCCGATAGCTGGGGGACTGGAAGCATAAATCAGGGAACCGCTCATGATGGCAATGGCCACAACGGCAGCGCGCCCCGCCTTTGGTTGCAGCGGGTGCGCCAGTGGCTGCGGTAAAGGATGTCAGGGTGGGGCTTGCGGTACAGGCGCCTGCCCCGCGCTGCGGGTGTTCGACTGGCTGGCCGATTTTGGTATCGAGCAGGCTGCGCAGACCTTCGACGTGGTGGAGGTCTCGTTCAAGGGGAATCGGAAGGCTTTTTACCGTAACGAGCAAGGATTCGCCCTGCGAGCGGGAGATCCCGTCATCGTGCAGGCCGATCGCGGCGTGGACCTGGGTCGGGTTAACCTGACGGGAGAGCTAGTGCGGCTGCGGCTGAAGGCAAAGGGGATCGACCCACAGACGGAGTTTCCCCTCATTCTGCGTCGCGCCACGGCCGAGGACCTAGCCCGACATGAGGGGAATCGAACCCGCGAGACGGAGGCCTTCGCGATCTGCCGTCGATACATCGAGCGGCTCAATCTGGGCATGAAGCTCGTGGACGCCGAATGGCAATTCGACGGCAAAAAACTTACCTTTTACTTCACTGCCGAACGCCGCGTGGATTTTCGGCAGCTCGTGCGCGAGCTCGCCGCCGAATTTCGTACGCGCATCGAACTGCGTCAAATCGGCGTTCGAGACGAGGCCGCCCGCTTGGGCGGTATCGGCAGCTGCGGCCGAGAACTCTGTTGCTCAACGTGGCTGCAAGAGTTCAAGCATGTCTCCACCCAGGCGGCGCGCGTGCAGAACCTGCCCCTCAACCCCGCCAAGCTCAGCGGCCAATGCGGCCGCCTCAAATGCTGCTTGAATTACGAGTTGGAGCAGTACCTGGAAGCGCTCGCTCAGTATCCCTCTTTGGGTACGCGTCTGCTTACGCAACGCGGCGAGGGTGTGATCGAGAAGATCGACATCTTCCAGGAACGGCTCTGGGTGCACTACCCTGAATCCGACACCTGGGAAAGCCTGCTGTTAGCGGAGGTGCGGCGGATCCTGGAGCTTAACCAGCAGGGGGTAATCCCGGCCGTGCAAGCGCCGGTTCAAGAGACGGCTCCGGACGACTTGAGCTTGGATGGAGAGCCCTGGCTGGAGGAGGAGGCCCCCGCTGATGACGCCGAAGCTCCGCCTCCGGAACAGTCCCAAGCCCCATCCAGACGGCGTAGGAGGCGGCGTAAACGCGGCGGATCTTCCTCCTCGGCGGCCTCCTCAGAACCCCAGCTCAATCAGTCGATGTCTTCAAGCCGCAGGCGCAGAAAGCGGCGACGCCGATGAGCATCCCTTTTTGGAAGATGTGCGGTGCGGGCAACGATTTCGTTGTCGTAGACAACCGCGCCCTGGGCCTTGAGCTCGAACTGCAGCCTCGGTGGGCCGTCCGGCTCTGCGAGCGCCGTTTCGGAATCGGGGCCGATGGGTTGCTGCTGCTCGAGTCGGATCCGGAATACGCCTTTCGCATGCGCTACTACAACGCAGACGGCTCTCGGGCCCGGATGTGCGGCAATGGGGCTCGGTGTCTGGCCTACTTCGCCTGGGCGCACGGCATCCCGGACGATCCTGTGGTCTTTAGAACCGACTCCGGCCCATACCGGGCCTCCCGAAGCGGGCCTGAGCGGGTGCGGCTCTACTGGCCCGAGCTGGGTCCGTGGCGGCCGGGGTTGACCGTAGACGGCTGGCCGGCCTGTTGGATCGACACTGGCACAGAACACCTCGTCGTTGGACCGCTGGCCGATGTGGACGGGCTTGAGGTGAACCAACTCGGCCCTCGCCTCCGGGCGCACCCCGATCTGGGTCCGGAGGGGGCCAACGTGAACTTTGTGGCGCCCATTGGCCCCGACGCGCTGCGCGTGCGAACCTACGAGCGCGGGGTGGAGGCTGAGACTTTGGCCTGCGGCACAGGGGCTCTGGCCGCGGCCCTGGTGGCCTATCGCCTAGGTTGGATCGGTTCGCTTCCCGTGCAGGTGCACATGCCTGGCGGGGTGCTCACCGTAGGCGGAGAGCCCACCCCGGAGGGGCGCTGGATCAACCTGTATCTAGAGGGGCCCGTGCAGGTCACCTTCGCGGGCACGTTCCTGGGGGAGGGGCCGTGATCAGAAGCGCATGTCGGATGCTTGCGCTCGCCCTGCTGGGGGGCTGCGCGGGGGCCGGGTCGTTAGAGCGCTTTCCTTCGGAGGCTACGTCGGATCGGACCGATTCGCTCACTCTGGCTACGGTACAGCTGTTTCCCACTGGCGCCGAAGAGGCTCTGCCTGTGCTCGTGCTGGACCAGAAGCAAACCCTGACGCTCGCCTTCGACTGGCTGGGCGCCGAACCCCCTCCGGCTCTGGAGGTGGTTTTTTATCATCTGGATCGCACAGGCAGGCCCGATCTGCTGCCCACGCAATACATGGCGCGTTTTGACCGGGACGTGGTGCGCGACTACCGGGCCTCAATCCGCACGCGGATCCCGTACTATCATGTGCGCTACACCTTTCCGAACGAACAGATCGCCTTTCGGCTCAGCGGTCAGTATCTGGTGCGCGTGTTGCATCCTAAGACGGATGCCGTGCTGCTGGAGCGGCGTTTTTACGTATCTGAGCAAAACCTGGAGGCGCGTCTCCACCTGGACTGGCTCGCCTCCGTGCGCGGCCGGCTCCCGTTGCCTGTGCTGCGGGTGCGCCCGCCGGAGTTCGTGCTCAACCCCGTTGGGGACCTACACGCCTGTTTCGCCGTAAACGGCCGTCTGGAGGCCCCGGATTGCCCCCCGCCCGTGCTGCTGGAATCCCCTTGGGTGGAGTATCGGTCGGGCGCGTTTCGCACCCCAGCCTGGATACAGGAGCCCTTTGTGCTGGATCTGACGCGTCTGGAGGGCGCGCGCTTCCCTCGAATCCGAAGCGTGGAATTCGGCGGCTCCGGTGTGCGGGTGCAGTTGGATACAGATCGGCTGACCTCCCCCACCGGGGGAGAGGCGGAACTCCTAGTGGGGTCTAATCCGATCATTCGGCGGTACGCTCCTCGGGCCGATGTGGACCTGACGGCCGAATACGTGGATGTGGACTTCGAACTGGAGCTCCCCGAAAGACGCCGTCTGGAGGGGCCCGTGTTCCTAGTGGGCAGTTTCAACGACTTCCGCCCCGGTGCGCAATTTCAGATGCGCTATGATCCGGCATCCGGACGCTATCGGGCTACGATCCGGCTCAAGCAGGGGGTGTACGCGTACCAATACGTAACCCTGGACGGCCGCACCGGCCGCCTACGGCCCGTCTTTGAGCGGCTGTTTCCGAACGTTGCGCTCTTTACCGCTTTCGTATACTACCGCGACCCCCGCATTCCCACGGATCGCCTGTTGTGGGTGGGGAGCGCGTTGCGCTGATCGGCGCGTTTGCGCCGATGGTCGATCCGGGGCGTATTTTCGCATCGCTATCGATAACCGTCAGCATAAGCCTATGCGCACGGGTTGGGGCACCATACTAAGCGCGTTCCTCATAGGTGGGCCGGTTATGGCGCAAGAAGCGGCGGACGTGTTGCTCTATAACGGCCGGATTTACACCCTGGCCGAGCCGGCTCAGGTCGAGGCCATGGTTTTGCGCGGAGATCGCATCGCGGCCGTCGGTAGCGCGGCCGAACTGCGACGTCGCTTTCGGGCGCGCACCGAAGTTGATCTGGCCGGACGCGTGGTCCTGCCGGGTCTAATCGACGGGCACGCGCACCTAATGGGCCTGGGCCTGAGCATGCTGCAGGCCGATTTGGTGGGCGCCAACTCCAAAGAGGAGATCCTGGAGCGCCTGCGCCGCTTCGCCCAAAACTTCGCCTCTGGTTCCTGGATCATGGGACGCGGTTGGGATCAGAACCGCTGGCCCGAGAAGGCCTTTCCGACGGCTGAGGACCTGGATCGGGTCTTTCCGGATCGGCCCGTCTGGCTGCGCCGCATCGACGGACATGCCGCCTGGGCCAATAGCAAGGCCATGGCGCTAGCCGGGATCACGGCGCAGACCCCGGATCCGGAGGGCGGTAAAATCCTGCGCCATCCAGATGGCCGTCCCACGGGGGTCTTCATAGACCGCGCCATGACGCTAGTGGAGCGCGTCATCCCTCCGCCCTCGGAGGAGGAGCTAGAGCGAGCCCTGGAGCTGGCCATCCGAGAGTGCCTCCGATATGGCATCACAGGTGTACACGATGCCGGCGTCGACGGCCGCACGATTGAGCGTTACCGTCGCTTTATCGATCAAGGCCGCTTCCCGCTGCGCGTATACGCGATGATCGGCGGAGTGGGGGAGACCCTGTCGCGTTTTTGCTCCCAAGGTCCCCTTATCGGATACGGCGGCAACCGGCTCACCGTGCGCGCCGTCAAGCTGTACGCCGACGGCGCTTTAGGCTCGCGCGGGGCGGCCTTGTTGGCCGACTACGCCGACGATCCGGGCAACCGGGGCCTGCTAATTGTTTCCGCGGATTCGCTCGCCCAGCAGGTGGAGCGCGTCATGCGCTGTGGTTTTCAGGTGGCTATCCACGCCATCGGCGATCGGGGCAACCGCGTTGCCTTGGAGGCGATCGCATACGCCCTTTCGCGCACCGGCCGACGGGATTTGCGCCCCCGCATCGAGCATGCCCAGGTCGTGGCTCTAGAGGATATAGCCCGGTTTCGCGAACTGGGCGTGATCGCCTCCATGCAGCCCATACACGCCACAAGCGACATGTACTGGGCTGAGCAGCGGGTCGGGCCGGTTCGCATTCGGGGAGGGTACGCTTGGCGGCGCTTCCTAGATGCCGGAGTGCGGTTTGCCGCCGGATCGGACTTCCCCGTGGAGCCCGTCAACCCCTTTTGGGGCATCTACGCGGCTGTAACGCGCCAGGATCTGCAAGGGTGGCCTCCCGGAGGATGGTATCCGGACCAGCGGCTGACGCGTCTTGAGGCCTTGCGCGCCTTCACGCTGGGGGCCGCTTACGCGGCCTTTGAGGAGGACCTCAAGGGCAGCCTGGAGCCCGGCAAGCTGGCCGATTTTATCGTGATCGATCAAGACGTGTTCACCATACCGGAGCGGGAAATCGCTAATGTACGCGTGCTGGAAACCTGGCTAGGGGGTGAGCGCGTCTATCGGGCTGGACGCTAGCAAGATGCCCCTCATGCGGCGATCTCTGCCTACCTCTCTGTGCAGGGCCCTGCTAGTGGGGTCTCTAATGTGGAGTGGCTGTGCGGCCTCTCGATCCGCCGAGCGCCTCGATACGGCCGAGGAGGCTTACGAGCGCGCCAAGGCCCTATTCGAAAGGGGTCGTTACAGCCAGGCGGCCGAAATGGCCCAACGGGTCTTCGAGTTCGGCCGCGGCCATGCGTATGCCGAACCGGCGCAGCTGCTGCTGGCCCGGGCTTATTTTCGTGCGCGCGACTACCTGGCGGCCGCCAACGAGTACAACCGCTACATTACGCTTTATCCCCGAAGCGAACACCTGCCGGAGGCTGAGTTCGAGCGCGCCCTATGCTATTATCACCTCGCGCCGCCGCATTACCTGGATCAGGCCGACACGCAGCGGGCCCTCGACTTATTGCGCCTGTTTGTGATGCGCTATCCGGACTCCCCCCGCGCAGCCGAAGCCAGCCAATATGTCGCGGAGCTGCGCAACCGGCTGGCGCATAAGATTTACGAAGCGGCTCAGTTGTACATGCGCATGGAGGCCTGGCAGGCGGCTGCGCTCACCTTTGCCGAGGTGCTCAACCAGTATCCGGAATCCGAGTGGGCCGACAAGGCCCTATTGGGCCAGATCCAAGCCTATGCGGCCTTTGCGCACTCCAGCGTGCGGGCCCGTCAAGCTGAGCGGTACCGGATGGCCTTGGAGGCCGTAAACCGCTTTCGTCAGCTCTTCCCCCAAAGCCCCTTGCGGCCCCAGGTAGAGGCCTTGGCCGCGGAGATCCAAAGCCGGCTCCCCTCGGAACAGGCCATCCGCTGAAGCTGATGCGCATCGGCATCCTGGGTGGCTCCTTTAACCCTCCGCACTGGGGGCATCTGTTCATGGCCGAATACGTGCGCGACGCGCTCGCCCTGGAAGCTGTTTGGTTTGTGGTCGCCCCGCGCCCGCCGCATAAGCTTGAGGATCCGGAGTTGGCCCCAGCCGAAGACCGACTGCGCATGACGCAGCTTGCTGTAGCGGAGGCGCCCGGATTTCTGGCCTCGGATCTGGAGTTCGCCCGCGAAGGGCCCTCGTATACGGTTCATACCCTCGAGGAGCTGCAGACGATATATCCCGAGGCGCGTCTGCATCTGATCTTGGGAAGCGACAGCCTAAGACAGTTTGCCAGTTGGCGAGAGCCCCATCGCATCGTACAGCTGGCTCGGCTTGTCGTGGTGGAACGTCCGGGATACGAGTCCGAGCTTATCCCCGCGGAATGGAGGGCGGAGGTCACTTTTCTGGAGGCCCCTCTTATCGGGATCTCGGCTAGCGCTATCCGAGAGCGGGTGCGTAGGGGCCAATCGATTCGCTTCTGGGTTCCGGAGCCCGTGCGTGCCTACATCGAAGAGCGAGGCCTGTATCGGGTTCCTTAGGAAAGCGTTCCGGAGGCGGCCAGATGCCGGGCCCGTTCGTAGTCCGCGGGGGTGTTGATGTTGAAGAGCACCTCAGGGGAAAACGGAGAGGACTCAAGGGGGATCAGCTCCACCTCGAGCGTCTGCAGCCAGTCCAGGACCCGAAACGCCCCCAGCTTAAGCGAAACGACCAGGGGCTCCAGGGCGGTTCGGCTGTAGCGAGCGCATAAGGGCATGGGCTGAGCGTTCACGGTTGGCACCACGGCCTCCGCGGGGGGATGCACAGCAAGCCAACGCAGAAAGGCCTCGCTTACGAAAGGCAAATCGCAGGCGAGCACGAGCAGATAAGGGGTGCGCAACCGTTTGAAGGCCGCATGAATGCCCGCTAAGGGTCCGGCTCCGGGGTAGCGATCCTCTACGCGCGGCACCGCCGTAGGATAATTTCGGTTTCGAGGTGCGGACAACAGCACGCGATCCTCAAAGACCGCATGCAGCCGGTCTACGAGATGCTCCAGCAGCGTCCGGTCCCCCCAGGGCAATAAGGCTTTGTCCCGACCCCCGAAGCGCCGGCTTTGTCCTCCGGCCAGCAGCACGGCCGAGACTTCTTGCGGGCTTACGCTCATGGTCTTTCCCGGCGGGGTGCAAGCCAGGGTTCGGGATCGACGTGCCTCTGTCCATGCCAGAGGGCGAAGAAGACCCCCGTGCCGCGAGGGGATTCTTCCAGGCCCGCCCGGGCGATGATCTGGCCGGCCGCTACGAGCTCGCCCTCTTGCACGAACACGGTCGAGAGGTTTGCATACACCGTCGTATAGGCCCCATGTTGAATGAGCACCGTGTTGCCGTAGTCGGCCATAAAAAGCACACGCGTTACGCGCCCGTCGAAGACGGCCCGAACGGGGGCGGCCGGCGGGGTGGCGATGTCGATGCCGATGTTGAGCGTCTGCGTACCGTACTCGGGATGCACGCGCCTGCCGTAGCGCTCGGCGATAAAACCGTCGGCGGGCCAGGGAAGTCGCCCTCGGTTGGCCGCAAAGTCCCCGCTGAGCCGCGCTAGGTTCGCTTCCGCTTCCGGCGAGGCCGCTGCTTCGGCCGCGCTGCGGCGCTGCTCCTCCGCGATAAGCGCGGCCAGTCGACGCTCCAGTTCCCGCGCATACCGGCGCTTGGCTTCAAGCTCCCGCTGGATGCGCGCCCGGTCTTGGCGCAGGGAGCGTACGAAGGCATCTCTTTCTTGCAGCTTGGCCAACAACGCCCGCCGCTCCCGCTCGGAGTCCTGTAGCAGGGTTTGGCTAGCGCTTCGCTGGCTGGCCAGGGCTCGTTGCTTTTCCAGAAGCAGCCGCTCCAGCTCGCGCAGCGCCTCAGCCTGCCGGCGACGCTCCTGGGCAAAGCGTCGCAGATAGCGAGCCCGGATGAGGGCCTGATTGAAGCTCTCGGCCGTAAAGACGAGGGCCAGCTCATGCAGCCGGCCGTATCGATAGGCGTATTGGGCCCGCCGACGATACTGCTCCAAAAGCCCCCTGTATCGGTCTTGAATCTGCGCGATCTGCTCCTGCGTATGCGCCATTTCCGCGTCTAGCTCCCGTACGCGCCGGGCTAGAGTCGCCAGCAAGGCGTCCCGCAGTCGGATCTGCCGGTTGTAGTTCTCCAACAGCCGAAGGGCTTGACGTTCGGCCTGTTGGGCGCGGCGCAAGGCTTCTTCGTAGCGTCGAATCTCCTGGCGCAGCAGCTCCAGCTCCTGCTGTGTCTGTTGACGCGCGTTCGGATCCTGAGCCCAGGCCGGGATGCTGGCCAGCCACAGAAACCCCAACAGCAGGCCTACCATCGCAACCGGGGAAGCTGTGGCGGAGGGTTCCACTCTGGCGGGGCGCCGGATTCGGAGAGGGCGCGCAGGCGATACACGAGCTCCCATCCCTCGCGGGGTCTGCGCACCAGAATCCGACGGGGCAGCCAGGCGCCGTTCCAAGACGACCACTCCTCGTAGCGCCGTTCCTCTAGCAGGGTCGTTCCGGCATATCGCTCCAGGCGCGCTGGTAGCCCGTTGGTGGGGTCCAAGCTGATCCGAACATCCGGCCCCCGCCAGGAGGGCTGTTCGGATTCGGCGAGCTCAAGGCGTGCGCTATCGGACCAAAAGCGGGCCAGATCCCGTCCTGATAGCCACGTCCACACCAGAGCCGGGCTAAAGCGCACCGGCTCAGGCAGGGCCAATCCGAAGGGCAGCTGACGGGGGCGCGCGCCCAGCATCACGATCCGTCCGTTGAAGCGGTCCCAGATCTCCAGGGAGTCCCGGACTAGACGCACGCGGGCCACCTCCAGCCCCATCAAGGCCACGATGCGGGCAAACAATAGGCTATCGCCTCGGAAGAAGAGCTCACCCCCCGCTGGCAGGCTCTGCTGCGGGGTCTGGAGCGTAAGTTCGAAGCTCATCTGGGCCGGTGGGGGGGCGGGCTGCAAGCGTTCTGCGGCCATGCGCCATAACTCCTCGGGAGTGTATGAGGGGGAGGCCGGAGGGCGGCTTGCGCAGCCCAGGAGGATGCATAAAATCAAGGACGCCGGTAAAAGGCCGCGAGACATGCCAGGTCTCCCTTCGTCTCCACTGTTGTAAATATGGCGATGCCGATCGAGCCCGGACAAGAAGCGCCTTTACAGCGAAGCGCCTAGGCGCGTATTTTCGAGCCGGTTTTTCGGATCGGGCCATGGAACCGATGTTCTGGATCATACCGCCCCCGCCGGCTCAGGCCTCGGCGGGGCGACTTTGGGTGGAGGTGCGCTATGGGCATCCGGAAGCGGACGGGGTCTTGCCGCCCGCGGTGGAGAGCGCGCTGGTGCGGGCCCGGATTTGGGCCGAACGCGCCCAAGAGCTCGACGTTGAGACGTTGCGCTTAAGCATAAACGCGCAGCGGAAGTTGGGCTTCTACGTGAGCCCGGAACGTCCTCCCCTAGCGTTGGGCTTGTATTACGACCTTGGCTACTACGAAGCGCCGGAACGTCCGGCCTTGTATGTGCACTGTTATGCGCAGAGCTTCCTGCTCGGCCCAGGCCCCAAGCCCTCGACCATGCCGGTTCCGCATCTTAGTCTGCGGCTCTTGCCCAGCGGCTGGCCGCAGCCGGGAAGGCCCTGGCTTGTGCGCTTGGAGTTTTTCAACCGTCCCGCGGCAGGCGCTAGGCTGCAGCTCATAGGCGCTCACAAGACGGCGGAAGAACGCATAGCCGACGCCGAAGGGCTTGTCGAGATGGCGCCGCTTGAGCCCGGCTCTTATGGGCTGCTTGCTGTGGTGCGCCTGGAGCGCTCCGGCACCGTACGGGGTCGCCCGTATGAGGCCATCGAACACCGCGCCACGCTCTGGATTCTTTGCGAAGAGGGGGACTGAATGCATCTTGTGGTGCCCATGGCGGGCAAGGGCACGCGTCTGCGGCCGCACACCCACACCACGCCCAAGCCCCTGCTACCCATTGCGGGCAAATCCATGATCGAACGCATCCTGGAGACCTTCGCCGCCGTCCTTCCGGAGCGCATCGCGACCGTGGGTTTTGTATTGGGCGATTTCGGTCCGGAGGTAACTCGGGAGCTCAGGGCCATCTGCGATCGTCTGGGCTTTGAGGCGCGCTTTTACCGCCAAGAGCGGCCTGAGGGTACGGGGCACGCCGTCTACATGGCGGCCGAGCTGCTTGCGGGCCCAGTGTTGGTGGCTTTTGCCGATACGCTTTTTGAACTGGACCACGCGCCGCATTTCGAGGCGGAGGCCGTCGTCTGGACCTGCGAAGTTCAGGACCCCCGACGCTTCGGGGTCGTGCTCGAGCGCGAGGGCCGGATTACGGATTTCGTAGAAAAACCCTCCACGCCTATCTCAAACAAGGCCATAGTCGGCATTTACTACTTCCGAGAAGGGGCGCACCTGCGCAGGGCCTTGGAGCGCCTGATCGCAGAAGACCGGCGCGGATACGGAGGGGAGCTGCAGCTAACGGACGCCTTGGATGACCTACTCAAACAGGGTCTACATTTCGCCACCTCAAGCGTTTCGGCTTGGCTTGATTGCGGCACGGTCGCGGACACCTTACGGAGCACGTTTTACTTCTTGGAACGTTTGGGACGCTCCGTGGATCCGGCGGCCGCGGTAGAAAGGAGCGTCCTGATTGAGCCCGTCTATGTGGGTCCAGGCGCTGTGATCTCGCGCTCCGTGGTGGGCCCATATGTTTCCGTAGAGGCGGGCGCGCGCCTGGAGGACGCGATCGTGCGGCGCTCCATCGTAAACCGCAGAGCCGAGCTGGTGCGCGTAGCCTTGGAGGAGAGCTTCATCGGACAGCACGCCCGCCTGCGGGGGCTTTCAGGCCGCTTCAACGTGGGCGATCACAGCGCGGCTGAAGGCGCATGATAGAGTGCATTCCGGCTCACGCGCCGGAGCTGCTGGGTTTCGGAACGCTCCGGTCGCGCTTGGAAAGCCTAGCGCTCTCCGAGCCCGGTCGAGAGCGGATCCGCCAGCTCGGCTTCTGGACCGATCTGGATCGGATCCGGCTCTGGATGAGCCGCACAGAGGCGCTAAAAGCCCTCCTAGCCTGCGACGATCCCCCTCCTATGGAGCCATGGCCGGATGTGCGCACAAGCCTCAAAGCGGCGGCCGTTGTGGACGCCGCCTTGTCCGGAGCTGAACTGGTTGCGCTCGCCCGTTGGCTTCGACAGGTTCGGCGATTGCGTAGCTACCTGGCGCTTCGTCGCGAGCAGTGCGCCCCACTTTGGGAGGCCTTTGGCTCCCTAATTCCGCTTCCGGAGCTAGAGGAGGCCATCCTGAAGGCCCTTACGGAAGATGGACAGGTGCGCCCGACGGCCTCCCCAGAGCTTATCCGGTTTCATCAGGAGCAGGCCCGCGTGGACGCTCAGCTGCGTCGGCGTCTGGAGCAGATCCTGCAGCAATGGGCCGCAAAGGGTTTTTTAGCCGAAGATCAGCCTACGTTTCGGGCCGGTCGTCTTGTTTTGCCCGTTCGCGTCGAGCATAAGCGCCATGTGGCGGGGTTTGTGCACGACGTCTCGGCTACGGGCCAGACGGTGTACGTCGAACCTGCGGCTGTCTTGGAGCTCAACAACGAGCTGCGCGCCCTGGAGGCGGAAATCGAGCGGGAACGCGAGCGCGTACTGCGCGCTCTGACCGAATCGGTCCGCGCTCAGCTGGCCAGCTTAGAACGGAACCTAGAGCTCATGGCCTCTTTCGATGAGCTTTGGGCGCGCGCCCAGCTGGCCCGGGAGCTTCGAGCCGAGATGCCGGAGCTCACAGCCGACGGATCCGTCGCGCTTTACGAGGCCCGACATCCCGTGTTGTGGCTGAGCCGGGAGGACAAAAGCTCCGTAGTCCCCGTGACGCTAGAGGTGGGCCGGCGAGCTCGGGTGCTTGTGATCTCCGGCCCCAACGCCGGGGGCAAGTCCGTGACCATGAAGACCGTGGGTCTGTTGGTCCTCATGGCCCAGGCGGGCCTGCTTATACCCGCTCATCCCCGAAGCCGCATCGGCATCTTCGAGCGCGTAGGCGTGGACATCGGCGATGCGCAGTCGGTGGAAAGCGATCTGTCCACCTTTAGCGCCCACCTGGCTCGTCAGCGGGACATCCTGGCGCGCGCCGACGAGCGGACGCTGGTGCTCATCGACGAGCTCGGCACGGCCACAGACCCTGAAGAAGGGGCGCTATTGGGGCAAGCCGTCTTGGAGGAGCTGCTCCAGAAAAACGCCCGCGTGATCGTGACCACCCATCATGGAGCCCTCAAGTCCTGGGCTCTGGTCACAGAGGGGGCGGAAAACGGCTCCATGGCTTTTGATGAAAAGCAGCTTAAGCCCACCTACAGGTTTCAAGCCGGGCTTCCGGGCCGTTCTTATGCTTTCGAGATCGCCCGACGCATCGGGTTGCCGGATGCGATCCTGGACAGGGCTCAGGCGCGCATGCGGGCCAGCTCAGGTAAGCTAGAATCGGTTCTAGCCGCCTGGGAGGCGGAACGCCAGGCTATGGCCGAGGCGCGTCTGCGTCTGGAGCAAGAACGAGAGGCGCTAGAGCGCATGCGCTCGGAGTGGGCCGCACAAAAGGCCCGCTGGGAGGCCGAGCTTGCGGCGCTGCGCGCAAAAGCCCTGGAGGAGGCCGAACGCGTGCTTGCGGAGGCGCGCGCGACCGTGGAGCGCACGATTCGGGAGATCCGGGAGGCGCAGGCTGAGCGGGAGCGTACCCGAAACGCCCGGGCCGCGCTGGAGCGGCTGCATGAGTCCATACGACGTGAACGCCACCAGCTTGCCACATCGGCCAAGGCCGCCGAGCCCATAGCCGTGGGCGATTGGGTCGAATTACTGGATCGGGCCGGTCTTCGGGGGCAGGTTCTGGAGGTGTCGGGTGATCAAGTGCTGCTCCGCGTGGGAGAGTTCAGGTTGCGTACGCACCTAGATCAAGTGCGGCGCGCCGTAATGGCCCCCAAGCCGGAACCGGTGCAAGTGCGCTCTCTCGCACGCCCCATGCTGGCGCTGCACGCTCGGCATGAGCTGGACATCCGCGGCATGCGCTCCGCGGAGGCCGCCTTAGCGGTGGAGCGCTTTCTGGATGAAGCCTTGGCGGCGGGTCTGCAGCAAGTGCGCGTCATCCACGGCAAGGGCCACGGGGTGCTGCGGCAGGTCGTGCAGGAGGTGGCCCGGTCGCATCCGGCTGTCTCCGGCTGGGCTGAGGCTCGTCCGGAGGAGGGCGGAGCCGGAGTCAGTATTCTGATGTTGCGCTAGGAGGCGTTGTGAAGTACAAAGTCTTCGTGACATACCCTATTCCAGAGGCCGGGCTTCGGCTGCTGCGGGAGCAGGCCGAGGTGCTGCTCAACACGGAAGATCGGTTTCTTACCGAAGAGGAGATCATCGCGGCCGCCCAAGAAGCCGACGCGCTCCTGAGTTTGCTCCAGGATCCCATCACGGCCCGGGTGATCGAATCCCTGCCTCGGTTGAAGATCATCGCCAACTACGCCGTGGGCTACAACAACATCGACATAGCCGCCGCCACGCGCCGGAGGGTGCTGGTCACGAACACCCCCGATGTGCTGACCGACGCCACGGCCGATTTGACGATGGCCCTTATCCTGGCCGTGGCCCGGCACGTGGTGCAGGCCGATCGTTTTGTGCGTCAGGGCCGCTTTACGGGGTGGAAGCCCAATTTGTGGCTGGGGCTGGAGCTGCGCGGCAAGGTGCTGGGCATCGTGGGGATGGGCCGAATCGGCTACGCCGTAGCCCGTCGGGCCGTGGCCTTTGGCATGGATGTGTTGTACCATAACCGTCGACCCGCCAACCCGACGCTCACGTATCTGGTCGGAGCCCAGTACGTTTCCCTGGAGGAGCTCCTGGAGAGGGCCGATGTGGTCTCGCTGCATTGTCCGCTTACGCCGGAGACGTATCACCTGATCGACCGGCGCGCGCTGGCGCGCCTTAAGCCCACGGCGATCCTTATCAACACCGCCCGGGGGCCCGTTGTGGACGAGACCGCTTTGGTGGAAGCCCTGCAAGCGGGGCGCATCGCGGGGGCGGGTCTGGACGTTTTCGAAGAGGAGCCCCGCGTCCATCCGGCCCTGCTGGAGTTGCCCAACGTGGTCCTTACGCCCCACATTGGCAGCGCCACGCGCGAGGCCCGGGAGCGCATGGCCGTGCTGTGCGCCGAATCCATTATCGCCGCTCTTTCTGGCCGCGGACCGGTGCCCCGGGTCGTCAACCCAGAGGCTCTCACTTAGCGGCTAAACCCGCCGGCGTTGACAAGACCACTTCCATCGTACCTAATTGCGGTGTGCCTATGGGTCGCAAGCTGCGAATACTGGGGCTGATGCTGTGGGCGGGCTTCGCCCCCCTGTGGGCCCAGACCGGAGGCCCGCCGCGGGAACCGGCTGAGGGGCCCTTTGCGCAGATCCAGAGCGCCTTGTCGAGCGGCGCGGTGCGGGCCCTGGTGACCCTAGTCAAAGAGGGCGTGGAGATCGCTGTGCTGGAAGAGCGCGACCTCTACAGCCGTCGTCAGGCCGAGTACGTCCTGGGCGCGTTCTTTCAGCGCTTCCCCCCCGCCGGTTTTCAGTTTCGCCACCGTGGGGGCGCTGACGGCAGCTCTTATGGCATAGGGGTGTACACGTATCGCGGCCCCGATGGTCGCCGGGGGCAGCTGCGCGTCTACGTGCTGCTCCGCATGGGTGAACGGGGATGGGAGATCGAAGAGCTGCGCTTTGAAACCTGAACACCCCATGCGTTGCAAGAGGCTACAGCGAGGACGATGCGCGCGTATCGTCCTTTTTGCGTATTTCGGAGGGGGCCTCTGCCTGTTTGGCCTGTGGGGGCTGTGGGAGTATACGCGCTGGCTTCGCTGGGATGAGGCCGAAGCCCGAGCCCGCCAAAAGGTCCAAGAAGCCATCCAGAACGCATGGAGGGGGTTTGAGGCTGAGCTACAAGGGCGTGCCACGCAGCTAGTCCGTCATCCCATCGTGCGCCAGGGGCTAGAGGGCCAGACTTGGACGCTGGTGAGCTGGCTGGAGCAGCTGCGCTGGGAGGAGGAGCTCTGGAGTGTGGATGTTCTGGACCCCGATGGTCGGGAGCTGGCCTGGCGTGGCCAGCGGATGCCCCTGGCCGCAGAAGGGAGCGCTCAAGGGCCGCAGGGCGAGCTCATCGTGGAGCCGGGCCGTCGGGTGTACTTGGTGGCGCTGCATCCCGTGCGGACTCAAGATCGCCTGCTCGGTTTTGTGCGGATCGGGCGCTTGCTCCGTTCCTGGTTGCCCGTGCAAAACGCCTATATCCGCGAATACGATTGGGTGCGACCTTGGCGGGAGCGATGGGGTAGGGGGATTGAGATCCATTGGCTAGGGTCCGTAGGTGAGCCACAGGCGAATATGGCCGAAGGTGCGCCCTTGCGTCTATCGGACGGCCGCATGGTAGGGCTGGTGCGCGTAGGCCGCCTAGAGCGCCCCCTCGCGTTTCTGCCCTGGTTTGCCCAGGCCAGCAAAGGCCTGTGGGCGCTCTGGCTCATCTTGGGGTGCGTCCTGCTGGCGCTTCGATGGGGTCCTCCGCTGAATGGCCCCCGACCCGAGCTCGCCTTGCTTGTGTGGAGCCTTTTCTGGTGGGCTTTTCGATGGGCGCTTCAAGCTGTGCCGTGGACGGGGGAATGGTTCCGACCGGTTTGGCTTGGATCCGGAGCTTTGGGGAGCTTGAGCCGCTCGCTAGGGGATTTGTTGCTAACGGGCCTTTTCGCCTTCGGCTGGGCGCTCGGCCTATGGCGGTGGGCCCGTTGGCCGCCGGCTTTCCTCCCGACAAACACCCTCTGGGGGCCGGCTTACGCGTTTTGCGGACTCTTTCTGGGCCTAATCTGGGCGGGCCTGGGGAGGCTCTTGGAGCAGCTGGCCGTTGATTCCACGCTTACGTATCTCGCGCTACAGGGGCTATTGCCGGACCTCCCCGTGATGGGGTTATATGCGGCCCTGTGTCTGCTGGGGACGGCCATGCTGCTTGTGGGCCTTTGGCCTTTGGGGCAGCTGGAGCGGCGATCTCCGCCCTTGAGCCCTCTTGCGGCGGCGACCGCGCTGTTGGGAGGCCTTCTTGTGGCCGGCGTCGCAAGGCCTGCGGCCTGGGATCTGCACCTGGCCTTTTCCTTCGGGGCGACGCTGGCGTACACGCTATGGCGCCTGCGCTCGCAGGGCGCGGGCGGGCCGCTACTGCCCTATGGGATGGCCCTGCGTTTTCTGCTGTTGGCCCCTACGGTCCTTGTGCTGCTTTTGTATCCGCTATGGCTGCGGGCGGTGCGCGCGCAGTGGCGGGTGCAGATGCAGGAGCTCGCCCAGCGCCTGGTGCGTCAGGAGGATCGCTGGGTGATGTTCACCTTGGAACAGGCGTTGCGCCAGCTACAAGGCGAGCCTGAACTGGCCGAGGCGTTGCGCCGGTCCGGGGGCTCGGTGGATTCCCTGTTGGCCGATATGGGGCTATGGGCCCTTTTGCGCGCCTTACGCGGATATCAAATCGAGCTGCGAGTATACGACCTACTGGGCCGCGGCCGCAACCATCCACCGGAGGCGATTGTACTGGGGCCCGCTCTTCCGGAGCGGCTTCCGGCTGACTGGATCGCCTCCTATTACCGGCAGGTGCGCCGAGCTGGACCTTGGGTGTACGTGGTGCCCGGGCGTTCCGGTCGTCAAGAGCGCTATGAGGGGGTGGCTCCGGTGCTCACCCCGGACCGCCGCTTCTTTGTGGGCTGGATCGTGGTCCGCGCTGTGCCGACGGGCCTGAGCACGCTTATCGACATGCCCCTTCCGCGGGTGCTGGTGCGCTCGGAGATGTATGCCGATTGGCAGGCTCGCTTCGCTGTGGCCGTCTTCGAACGCGGACAGCTACTGCGCAGCCGGGGTGGGGCCTTTGCGCGCCATCGGCTGGATCTGCCGGCCCTCACCCAGGACCAGTGGCGGCTGGAGCGCGAGGGGGAGCGCACGTATTGGACCCTCTATCGCCCCGCCGGACAAGAACGCGTGGTGGCTGTGCGTGCGGAGGCCCCAGCCGGGCTGTTGCATCTGTTTTTCGCCTTCCAGCTGTGGCCGCCGGCGTTTGCGGCCGCTCTGTGCCTGTTGTTGGCCCTTAGCTTCGCTCTGCCCCGAGGGGTGCTGTGGCGGTATCGGCGTTTCCGGGACAAGCTTTTCGACGCGGTGCTGCTTCTGTCGTTGCTCGTGTTCATCGCCGTAGGCGGGATGGCCTACCGGGTTATCCGACAGCAGAACCTAGAGCAGCTGCGGCAGCAGGTGCGCGGGGATCTCGAGACCGTACAGGCGTACTTGGGGCGCGCAGGAGCCTGGGAGACGGCCCGGTTTCGAGTCGCCAGTGCGCAGTTGGACTCTCTGGCCCAATTGCTGGACGTGGACATCAACCTTTATCGCGAAGCGCGGCTAGAAGCCACAAGCCGGCCGGCGGTCTTTCAGTACCACCTGCTCGACGATCGGTTGCCCCTTGCCGTGTATCGGCAGCTCTATGGAGAAGGGCTGCTGGAGGTATTTAGCCGCACGCAGATCGGACGTTTTACGTTTTGGACGGGCTATCGTCTTTTGCAGCAGCCCCCCAGCACCTTCCGCGGCGTGTTGGCCGTACCCACGCTGCCGCAGCAGCAGCGCGTCGAGCTGCAGCTGGCCACCACGATGGCCTACCTTATCGGCGCCTATGCGGGGGTATTGCTTGTTATGGTGCTCCTTGTGGCTTTGTTGGCTGACGCCGTCGCCGCCCCTCTGCGGCGACTGCGGGCTGGGCTGGAGCGGGTGGCCCAGGGGCGGCTCGATGAGCCCATTCCGGTGCGGACCGAAGACGAACTGGGGGAGCTGGCTCGCTCCTACAACGCCATGCTGGCCGAGCTGGATCGCTCGCAGAAGGCCCTGACCCGACAGGCCCAGGAGCTGGCCTGGCGCGAAATGGCCCGACAGGTCGCGCACGAAATCCGCAACCCCCTTACGCCCATGAAGCTGAGCCTTCAGTACCTGGAACGCAGCTACCGGGAGGGCCGCGAAGACTTCGGCGACCTGTTCGCGCGCACCGTGCGCGTGCTGCTGGAGCAAATCGAAACGCTCAGCCGCATCGCCTCGGAGTTTTCCCACTTCGCCCGCATGAGTCCAGCCCCCCCGGAGCCGCTGGACGTGCGAGAGGTCCTGCAAGAGGCGGCCGCGCTTTTCGAGCAGCATCCGGGCATCCGAATCAACTGCCTGTTTCCGGATCAACCTCACGTCGTGCGGGCCGGACGCGAAGACCTGCGGCGCGTTTTCGTGAACCTGCTGCAAAACGCCATACAAGCCATGCCCAAGGGCGGAGAGGTGCACCTGGAGCTCAGGGCCCAAAACGGATACGTGCGCGTGGCCGTATCGGATACCGGTCCGGGCATCCCGCCGGAGATCCGGGACAAGCTTTTTTTGCCGAATTTTTCGACCAAATCCAGCGGCATGGGCTTGGGCTTGGCGATCGTGCGCAAGACGGTGGAGGACCTGGGGGGACGGGTGTACTTCGAGACCGAACTGGGCAGGGGAACGACGTTTTTTGTGGAACTTCCGCTTCAGGCGGGCGTTTCGGCCTCGGCGTCTTCATCGGAATCGGAAACGACGGGCGGAACATGACGAACTGGCCCGATCCGAATCTGCATCCGCAACTGCTGCGCAAGGCCTTTCAGGAGCGCCTTCGGGGCACGATGGGCGAGTGGATGGAGATGGAGTTCCGGGAGGTAGGCCCCGATCGGCTTGTGCTGCGCATGCCCGTATCAGAGCGCCACAAACAACCCATGGGCCTGCTGCATGGGGGGGCCACGGCGGCCCTGGTGGAAACGGTCGCCTCCTTCGGCAGCGCTCTGCATTGTCCGCCCGGTTCGATGCCCGTGGGGGTGGAGATCAACTGCAACCATCTGCGTTCCAAGACTGGCGGATGGGTGGAGGCCATCGCCAAACCCCTGCATTTGGGCAGGCGCCTGCACGTCTGGGACGTACGCGTTCGCGACGAGGCCGACCGGCTTGTAGCCGTTGGCCGCTGCACGATAGCCATCGTTCCCGTGCGACGGGCTGATCTGCCCGCGGCGGAGGCGGATCCGGAGGCGGCCTTGGAGCGCCTGCGCGAGAACGCCCGCCTCACGGACAACCTCTCCGACGAAGTCGCCCAGGCCGTCCTGCAGTGGGCCGAAGCCCAACTGCGAGCCGGCCTCATACAGCCGGATCGTCTTTTTGCATTGCTCCGGCGGCTCAATCTAGAGGGGCCCGCCGATCCCGAAGAGGCCCTCAACAGGGCCCAGGCCCTGCTTAGTGAATCCTGAAAGCCCTCCGTATGCTGCGTCGCGCCGCACCGTTGCGATGGGTAAGCGGGCTTATCCTGCTTGCGGCCTTGGCCTACTTGGCCTACCGCGGCGGAGCAGGGG
Source organism: Bacteroidota bacterium (assembly GCA_025059945.1). Lineage (NCBI taxonomy): Bacteria > Pseudomonadati > Bacteroidota > Bacteroidota bacterium. The sequence goes on along the minus strand of JANXDC010000005.1, from coordinate 78,218 downwards.
AGCTGCTACGGCGGCTTCTGCCGAGCTCGGAGGTTCCCGCGCCCCCGCTTGCCCCCTCGGAGGCTGTCGCGGTGCGCCAGGGCAAGTGGTTTACGGCCTACTTTACGCGCCCCCGCTATCCGGATCGGCCCGAAACGCGCCGCGGAGGGCTGGATGAGGTCTTTGCAGCGGATCTTGAGGCCGCGCGCCGCTCCGTTGACATAGCCGTCTTCGATCTGGACGCCCCCCGCATCGTGGAGGCCCTCGTGCGCGCTCACAGACGAGGGGTTCGGGTCCGGCTGGTTCTGGATGCGGAAAACCTGTCTGATCCCCGCATGGCGCGCGCCGTGCGCCGGCTAGAGGCCGAGGGCGTACCCATCGCGTGGGATCGACGACCGGCCTTCATGCATCATAAGTTCGCCATCCTGGACGGGCGGGTGCTCTGGACCGGCTCCTGGAACATGACGGAAAACGAGACCTACCGCAACAACAACAACATGCTTCGGCTGTCGAGGCCCGAAATCGTGGCCAACTATGCTTGGCGTTTTGAGGCGCTCTTCGCAGGCCGCTTCGGGTCCTACGACAGGCGGGAGATTCCGCATCCCGTAGTCAAGCTTCCCGAAGGGGCGCGGGTGGAGACGTACTTTTCGCCTCGCGGCGGGGCCGAGCGGGCCATCGAGCGTCGCTTGGCCGCAGCGCAGGAGCGCATCCTGCTAATGGCTTTCGCCTTTACGGCCAACGGGCAGGCCCGTTGGCTCATCGCTAAGCATCGGGCCGGTTTGCAGGTGCGCGGGATTTTTGAAACCCGAAACGTGGAGGCCGCCGGGGCGGACTTCGAGCGGCTCAGGCGCGAGGGCCTCGACGTGCTCAAGGATGGCAACCCATACGTGATGCACCACAAGGTCTACGTGATCGACGGCCGTATCGTCATTACGGGCTCGTACAACTTCACGGCCAACGCCGAGCGCGCCAACGAGGAGAACCTCCTCATCATCGAAGATCCGGAACTAGCCCGCTACTACGAAGAGGAATTCGCCCTGCTGCGCGCACAGGCGCAACAGGCCCTGGCCCAGGCCCCCTTCTTAAGAAGGCCCTAGGGCGCCTTCGAGCTGCTCCAGCTGTCGGATCGCGTCCCGCAGTTCGGCTGCGCGCTCAAACTCCCAGGCCTCGATGGCCTCTCGCATCTGGCGCCTGAGTTCCGCTATGAGCCGCTGCCGTTGCTCCGGCTTCAAGTACGAGACCAGCGGATCTACGACCTGCGTTGGCTCGGGCTCTACGTAATAGCGACGCCGCTCCTGACGCGCGGTCAGGTGATCGGCCACCGCGGTCGTCTGCAGGATCTGCTCTGGTCGTTTGCGCACCGTCTGCGGGACGATGCCGTGCCGCCTGTTGTAGGCCTCTTGAATAGCCCGGCGGCGGCGGACCTCTTCGATCATGCGCCGCATGGCCTCGGTGACCCGATCTGCGTACAGGATCACCTTGCCGGCCGCATTGCGCGCAGCCCGTCCGGCTATCTGGATCAGGGACCGCTCGGAGCGCAAAAACCCCTCTTTGTCCGCATCCAGGATCGCCACAAGCGCCACCTCCGGAAGATCAAGGCCCTCGCGGAGCAGGTTGATTCCCACGAGCACGTCGAACTCACCTAGCCGCAGATCGCGCAGGATATCCACCCGCTCCAGGGCATCGATCTCCGAATGCAGGTAGCGGACGCGAAAACCGAAACTCACCAGGTAGTCCGTCAAGTCTTCGGCCATGCGCTTGGTGAGCGTGGTGACCAGGGCTCGCTCCCCGCGCTCGACCACGCGCCGGATTTCGTTCATAAGGTCTTCGATCTGGTTGCGCGTTGGTCGGACCTCCACCTCTGGGTCCAAAATCCCCGTGGGACGGATGATCTGCTCCACGACCACCCCGCCGCATTTTTCTAGTTCATACGGACCCGGGGTGGCGCTGACGAAGATGACCTGCTGGATCAGGGATTCGAATTCGTCAAAGCGCAGCGGCCGATTATCCAGGGCGCTCGGCAGCCGAAACCCGTGCTCTACGAGCACCTGTTTGCGGCTGATGTCTCCGTTGTACATGCCGCGGATTTGCGGGATGGCGATGTGGGACTCGTCGATAATGAGCAGGTAGTCTCGCGGAAAGTAATCGAACAAACAATACGGCCGCTGGCCAGGCGCGCGGCCGGACAGATGCCGGCTATAGTTCTCGATCCCGGAGCAGTAGCCGAGCTCCCGCATCATCTCCAAATCGAAGCGTGTGCGCTGCTCTAGTCGCTGGGCCTCCAGGAGCTTACCCTGAGCCCGCAATTCGGCTAGGCGCTCCTCTAGCTCGGCTTCGATGCTGCGTATGGCCCGCTCCAACTGTTCAGCGGGCGTAACGAAGATCTTAGCGGGATAGATGCTAACCGCTTCCAGATGGGCCTGCGCCCTCCCTGTGAGGGGATCGAGGCGCACGATTTCTTCCAGCACATCCCCCCAGAAGCCGAAGCGCAAGGGAGCGTCCTCATAGGCCGGGAAAAGCTCCACGAGATCGCCTCGGACCCGAAAGGTGCCGGGTTCCAGGGTTTCATCTTGGCGCGTATAGAAGACGTTGACCAGGTGCGACAGCAGCTCATGACGCCGCAGCGGCTGTCCGGCTCTAAGGTGCAGGATCTGGCTGCGGTAGTCCTCTGGTGAGCCCAGCCCGTAGATACACGAAACGGAGGCGACCACCAGCACGTCGTCTCGACCCGATAGCAGGGCGCTTGTGGCCCGCAGCCGCAGCCGGTCGATCTGTTCGTTGATGGCGAAATCCTTTTCGATGTAGGTATCTGTGGCCGGCAAGTAGGCCTCGGGCTGGTAGTAGTCGTAGTAGGAGATGAAGAACTCCACGGCGTTATGCGGGAAGAACTGCTTGAACTCCCCGTAAAGCTGCGCGGCGAGCGTCTTGTTGGGGCTGATCACCAAAGTGGGTTTGTTGACCTGGGCGATCACGTTGGCGATGGTAAACGTCTTGCCCGTGCCCGTGGCGCCCAGCAAGGTCTGGTATTTGAGGCCGCGTCGTACCCCCTCGACGAGCTCTCGAATCGCCTTAGGCTGATCACCGGTGGGTTCGTATTCGGAGACAAGCTGAAACGGCATTCTTTGCCCCCCTCTTCCAGAGAGCAAAAACGGGCTGGTGTGGGGTTCGGTTCCGGCTTTTTCTTCCGGGCAGGTATCGGGCCCAGGTGGGATGTAGAGCCGGAGCGCTATTTTTTCGCGCCTTGCGTAGCCCTAACTTCACGGCCGTGTTGCGTCTAGCCGGTATCTGGAAGCGCTTTTCGGATCAGGAGGTGCTGCGCGGTATCGACCTGGAGGTCGCGCAGGGGGAATGTTTTGCTCTGCTAGGGCCAAGCGGATGCGGCAAGACCACCTTGCTGCGGCTCATAGCCGGCCTTGAGCGGCCCGATCTCGGCCGCATTTGGCTTGACGGCGGGGATATCACCGAACTGCCTCCGCAGCGGCGACCTGTGGGGATGGTCTTTCAAGATTACGCCTTATTTCCCCACCTGAACGTGCTGGAAAACGTGGGCTTCGGGCTAGCCGCGCGAGGCCTGGCACGCTCAGCACAACATGCGCATGCGATGCGCATCTTGCGGCGGCTGGGTTTGGAGCGGGAGCTGAGCAAGCCCGTCTCCGCTCTGAGCGGTGGTCAGCAGCAGCGCGTAGCCCTGGCCCGTGCGCTCGTCCTGGAGCCTCGTCTTATGCTCTTTGACGAGCCGCTTTCCAACCTGGATGCGGCGCTGCGCGAGCAGGCTCGCACGGAGCTTAAGCGCCTGCAGCGCGAGAGCGGGCTTACGGCCATCTACGTAACCCATGACCAGCAGGAGGCTCTAGCCCTAGCCGATCGGGTAGGTATCCTGTGGCAGGGGCGGCTGGAGCAAGTAGGCACGCCGCAGGAGGTCTATAGGCAGCCCGAGACCGAGTTCGTGGCTCGTTTTCTGGGCGCCAACGTGCTGCCTGAGGCGCCCTGGGTGGAGGCTTGGGGGTTGCGTTCCGAGCCCGGGCACCGATGGGCCGTACGTCCGGAGGACTGGGACGTCAGCCCGGATCCGGCCGGCTGGCCCGTGTTGGCTCGGCAGTTTTTTGGGCTCTATGTGGAATTGCTGGTGCAGGCTGAAGCGGAACCTTTGCGTGTCTGGGTGCCGGCCGATTTCCCCGAGGCCTTAGCCGTTCGGATACGCCCGCGAAGGCCGGTACGCGTACGGGCCACCGGCTAGGCAACTTTGTTGTAATCCGACCGAGCTAGAGTCTAGGCGCGTTGCGCTTCAGGCGCTGCGCGCGTATTTTCACGCGCCCTGCTTGCCGATGATCGGCCCCATAAAAAGGCCTTTTCGGGAGCTCGCGGAGGGCTGTTACGGATCACAGGAGGCTTGCGGATGGCGTCACCACAAAACACACTGCAAAACCTGCTCAAGGGTGTCTTGGCCGTTCTTATCGCCGTATTGGGCTATCTGCTCTATCGCTCGATTACAGACCCGTGGCGGGAGTACGAACGCCAGCAGCGGATGACGGAGCTCGTCCGCATCCGCATGGACAACGTCCGAACGGCCGAGCGAGAGTTCTTTCGGGCCTTCGGCCGCTTCACGGCCAACTGGGATTCCCTGATCCAGTTTCTGAAAACGGACTCGCTCGTGCAGGCCAGGCTCGATAGCCTGTTTCCGGTCTACGTCGGCTCGCGTTTTGTCCCGGATTCCCTGCCCTTCTCCCCGAGAACAGGTAAGCGCTTTATCCTCTTCGTCAACGATACGGCGAAAGTGTATTTTCTCAAGGACCCCGACGGGCCGGACTTCATCGGGGACTCCGTGGACGCGACCAAGGTCCACGTGGCTAGCTGGGAGTGATCGTCGGCGCCCTCCATGGATCGCCTCAGCGTGGGCATCGCCTTCGAGGGCTCGGTGCTCTATTATGCCGAGATCGAGCATCAGCCCTTAGCTCGGCGGCTGGTGCGGCTGGGGAGCTGCGAGTTCTCTTTTCCTCTGGAGCCGGTCTTGTTGGGGCCATCCCCCCCGCCGGGGCAGCTGGACACAGTTCGGCAAGCGCTCGAAAGCGTGCTGGGGCGTTCCTTGTCCAGGCGCCTTACGGTGAGCGCGCCGCTCTCGGCATTGCCACATGCTTTCATCCCCTTGCCCCCGGACGCGTCCCCGCAAGAGCAGGCCCGAAGCGCCTGGTGGGAGCTTGAACGGCTCTACCCTGTTCTGGAGCCTTCCAAGCACCGATTGCGCTGTTACACCCATCATAGACCCGATGAAGCGGGGGCGGTGCTTGCGGTAGCCGTCTCAGAGGCCTTATATGAGCGCTGGCGGGAGCTCGTACGTCCGCTGGCGGTAAAATCGATCCACATCGCGCCCACGCTTGTGGCCGCCGAACGGGCTTTCGAGGTTTCTTTCGGAGAGAGGCAGGAGCAGGCGATACTGCTTGTGGGCGCGTATCACGAATACACGGAAGTGGCTCTCAGGTGGCAGAGCGCCTGGGCGGCCGCGGCGAGCTACCCCGTTGGTGACGCCCTCAACGCCCTGTATTTCGGCCTGCGGCTGCTGGAGGCGCATCGGATCGGATTGTCCCATCTGGGGCGCGTCTATTACTACACGAACGCCGAGGAGTCGGCATTTGGGCAGACGCGCGAAGTGTTGCGTTGCCCGATTGAGCCCTTAGATCCCTTCGCCGGGCTTGTGCTCCAACGGCACCGTCTACCGCCGGATCTGCCGCTTTCTACGTACGCGCTTCCAATCGGCGCGGCCCTGGGGCTATGATGCGCATCATCGCCGGGGCGTTCAAAGGACGTCGCCTGTACACACCGGCTGGTGTGCGCATCCGGCCCACAAGCGAGCGCGTGCGCGCGGCCATCTTCAATTTTCTGCAACACCGCGTCGACTGGCCTCGGGTTCGCGTCCTGGATCTTTTCGCCGGGACTGGCTCTTTGGGGCTGGAGGCCTTGAGCCGAGGGGCGCGGGGCGTGACCTTCGTAGAAAGGCATCCCGTGGCGTGCGCCCAGCTTCGGCGCACCCTCGATTCTTGGGCGGTCTGGGAGCGGGCCGAACCGGTGTGCATGGCCGTAGAACGCTATCTGGAGCGGGCTCAGGAGCCCTTCGAGGTTATTTTCGCCGATCCCCCGTATCATTACCGGGACTACCCGGATTTGGTGCGCCGCATCCAGGCCTCGGCCGTCTACGGACCTAACACGTGGCTGGTGCTCGAACACGGCCCCGGACTTCTCTGGGAGGCGCAGCCGGACTGGATCGATACGCGCCGCTACGGCCGCACGATGGTGAGCTACTTTCATTCCGAACCTCCGCCGCCCTGGGAGGGTTCTGCGTCATGAGGCGCGCGCTTTACCCCGGCACTTTTGATCCGATCACCCGAGGCCATCTGGACATCCTAGAGCGGGCCTGCCGGCTCTTTGACGAGGTGTGGGTGGCCGTGGGAGTCAACCCAAAGAAGCAGACGCTTTTCTCGCTCGACGAGCGGCTGGCCCTCATAGAGCGCTGCGTGGGCTCTTGGCCCCAGGTGCGGGTGGTGGCCTTTGAGGGACTTTTGGTGGATTTCGCCCGATCCGTGGGCGCCTGCGCCGTAATCCGGGGGCTGCGCCAGGTGAGCGACTTCGACTATGAGTTCCAGATGGCGCTTACAAACCGTCGTATGGCCCCCGAGATCGAGACCGTTTTCCTCATGCCCAGTCAAGAATACACCGTGCTGTCCGCCTCTTTGGTCCGGGAGATCGCGCACTGGGGCGGTGACGTAAGCCCATATGTGCCCGATCCCGTACTTGAAGCGCTTCGGTCTCGGTTACAGAAGGGCTCGGAGCCGCGTGCCGGAGAGCAGAAAGTCCAACACTAGCAAGCCCAGGGCCGCAAGCAGCAAGATCGGATAAAGGGGTTCGCGCAAACCGGGGCCCGGAACCACGATTCGATATCGCTCCAGTTGATCGATCTCCCGGTAGATGCGCTCCAGGCTCGTGTTGTCCGTTGCCCGAAAGTAACGCCCGCCTGTCCGAGCGGCGATCGCTTCCAAGGTCGGTTCATCTACGTCCACGCGCACCATCACGTATCGGCGCCCCAGTATAGAATCCTCGATCGGATAGGGCGCTTCGCCGCGCGTGCCGACGCCGATCGTGTAGACGCGGATGCCGAATTGCCGGGCCAATTCGGCCGCTGTCTCGGGCGCGATAGGGCCGCGGTTGTTCTGGCCGTCTGTCAGGAGCACGATCACGCGGCTTGGCGCCCGGGAGGTGCGCAGCGCGGCCACGGCCGTAGCCAGGCCCATGCCGATGGCCGTGCCGTCTTCGAGCAAGTCGGGCCGCAGGTCATCTAAGATGCGCAGTAGAAATCCGTAGTCCGTTACCAGAGGCGAGGCCGTGTACGCCTCGCCGGCGAAGGCCACAAGGCCGATGCGGTCTTGGGTGCGGCTCTGGATAAAGGCGCGCGCCATCGCCTGGGCCGCCTCAAAGCGATTCGGACGTAAGTCCTCGGCTCGCATGCTACCCGAAAGATCCAACGCCAGCACGATATCGATGCCCATGCGCGCCTCGGGGGCCACGCCGAAAGTTCGCTCTGGGCTAGCTAAGGCCAGCACGCACAGCGCAAACGCTCCGGAGCGCAAAAGCAGCGGTACAATCCGAAACCAGAATGAGGTCCCCACAGCGGCCGGAAACCTTGAAACGGGAACGGCTCCCCAGCGCCGCTCTCGCCAGAAGTGAAAGCCCCAGTAAAACGGAAGCAGACCGAGCAGAAGGAGCCAATGCGGATGGGCGAAAGTGATCATCGGCGTCTTGCTTCTGGGCCCAGCAACATGCCCAGCAAACCCAAGGCGGCTTCACGAGCCCTCTGAGCCTGTTCGGCTGAAGCTGGGTATCGGGCGAACTTGACCAAGTCGGCCTTCTCGAGGAGCTGGCGCAGCAGACTTAGGGCCGATTCCGGCCAGCCGCGTTCTCGGGCCAGAGCTAACAGCTCGGAACTGGTGCGCTCCCGGGCCGGAAGCCCAGCCTCCTCGGCCAGCAGATCGCGCAGCGTATCGACCAACTCCTCGATAAATGCCCCGGGATCGGAGCCCTCCGTCCAAAGGAGCCGACGCAGGCGTTCTTGGGCCCGCAGACGAGCGCGGTAAACCCCGGGCTCCCCAAAGTACAGCTGAACACGCCCTTTGTGGATGACGAAAAGCGCCCATAGGAGCACAAGGCCCAGTAGGATGTAGGCCGGCCATCGGGCCTCCGGGGCGGCCATGGATGCGCTCTTTAGGTCCGCCAGATCGCGCATCGTATCTGGCAGGGCGGAGAGCACCCGCAAGGGGGGCGCGGCCACGGTGAGCGATCCGCTCCAGCCGGAAGAGGCGCGAAGCGCCAAACGCCAAGAAGGCTGCACCACGGTGTCCGCAGCCAGCAAGAGCACGACGACGAGCAAGCTATCGCGTCGCCATCCCGGCCCTACTGGCTCGGCCGGCCAGCGCGCAAAGGCCAGCACCTGCGCAAGCTGGCTATCGACCTCTGGGGGCGCAAGCCAGTCCAGCGTCATGGAGTCGGGATGTTGCACCACGAGGACCCAACTGGCCCGATCTCCCAGCTCTGCTCGTTGGGGTGCGCTCCAATAGGAGCGCACCACGGGCTCTGCCTGCCGGCTGGCGAGCAGCAAAACGGCTAGCGCCGCCGCGCAGATCATGGCCTTCTGCTCCGATTCCGGAAAAACAGGACGAGATCCCTTACAAAGGGACGGCTTACGTCAATTTCGATCGCGTCTACAGAGGCCCTCCGGCATCGCTCCTGCCATCGAATCCGCTCTTGCGCATAGACGCGCGCCCAAGATCGGCGCACATCGGCCCGAAGCGTGTCCAGCCACCGCAGGCGACCCGTCTCTAGGTCCTGAGTCGGTACCCAGCCAACGGGCTCTAGCTCCGCCTCGCGGGGATCAAAGAGGCGGATGAAGACCACATCGTGTCGCGCGCGCAGCATGCGCAGCTGTTTGCCGTATTCGGAGGCCCAGCCATCGGAGAGCACGAGCACGATGCTGCGGCGTCGCAGCAGGCGGCGGGCGAACTCCAAGGCCCCCGCCAGGTCCGTGCCCCGGCCTTCGGGACGAAAAGCCACCAGTTCCCGCAGGATCCGAAAGCCGTGTCCGCGCCCCTTACGGGGCGGCAGAAAGCGTTCGATGCGATCGGAGAAAAGCACGAGCCCTGTCCGATCCTGGCTCTGCAGCGCGCTCAAGGTCAGAAGGGCCGCGATTTCCGTGGCCGCCTCGGCCTTAAGACGGGAGCGTGACCCGAAGCGCAGCGAGGCCGACACGTCCAACAAGATCAGCAGGGTCTGCTCCCGCTCCTCTTCGAAGACCTTGACGTAGGTTTCCCCCATGCGGGCCGATACGTTCCAATCGATCGCCCGCACCTCATCGCCCGGCTGATACGGACGCACTTCGGTGAAGGTAAGCCCCCGGCCCTTGAAGGCCGCTTGGTACTGACCGGCAAAGAGTTGGTTGACAAGCCCCCGCGTGCGCACCTCTAGGCGGCGCACCTGGGCTACAAGTTCGCGGAGCTCATAGGCTTGCACGAAGCCAAAATAAAAAGCCCGCCTGGATAAGCCAAGGCGGGCTCGCGTCGGGCAACCGGGATTTGAACCCGGGACCCCTACCACCCCAAGGTAGTGCGCTACCAGGCTGCGCCATTGCCCGAGCGGAAGACAAAATTCGCATCCGGAACCGGCAAACGCAAGCCTGCTTCAGGGCTCCTCATGGATGTCAGGCAGATCGTTTTCGTACAGCACCACATCGCCCGGCCGCAGCCGCTGGCGTAGGTGTTCGTTGGCCTCAAAGAGGTTCCGGAAAACCCGCACGCGTTTCTTAGGAAAACCCGCCTCCTCTAGCCCCTCCCGAATGGGCTGGGCGCGCTTGGATCCGATAAGCAGCACCTCGTCGGCGTTCTGCGCGATGATCCGGCCCAGCTCGCGGTTAAAGCTCGCCTCCTCGGGGCCGAGCTCCACCATGCCCGGGGTGACGACGAAGCGCCTTCCGGTGCGGAACTGCCCCAGGATCTCCAGCGCGTTACGCGCCCCAACGGGGTTGGAGTTGAAAGCGTCGTCGATGATGTAGACGCCATCCCGCTCGATCAACTGCAGCCGATGCGGAACGGGCTCCAGGCGCGCCACCGCGCGCCGGATCGCCTCCATCTCGACGCCCAGATGTCGGGCCACGGCTACAGCCAGCAGGATGTTCGTCACATTATGGCGGCCCAGCAGGCGCGTGCGCAAGGTGTGCGCGACGCCCGTGGCGCTCTCCAGAAGCTCGAACTCCGTGCCCCAGGGCCCATAACGAATCTCTCGGGCCACGTAGTCGGCCTCCGGCCGTGTCGAGCTCACCGTGCGCACCACAACGTGGCGCGTGCGCGCCGCGTCCTCGGCCAAGGCGGGGTAATCTACGTTGAAGACCGCCATGCCCCCCTCGGGCAAAGCCTCGATAAGCTCGTACTTGGTGCGCCGGATCGCCTCCACGGAGCCAAACGTCTCCAAGTGGGCCACGCCGAGGGCCGTTAGCACCCCAATGCGCGGACGGGCGATGGCGCACAGCTCCCGGATATTGCCTGGATATCGAGCCCCCATCTCGAGGATGAGCACCTGATGATGGGGACTGAGCTGTTCGTTGATCACCTTGCATATCCCCATCGGGGTATTATAGCTGCCGGGCGTGGCCAGCACGTGAAAGCGGCTCTTTAGGAGTTCGGCCAGGATAAACTTCGTGCTCGTTTTGCCGTAGCTACCCGTAATGCCGATAACGAGCAGCTCAGCTGCGTCGGCGAGCTTGGCGCGCGCCCGGCGTTTGAAGCCCTCCTGGATGCGGTGTTCTAGGGGTTTAAGCAGCCACGCCGCCCCGTAAACCAGGGCCGGAATAGCCAAAAGCGCTCCGTGCAACCCGGGCAACCAGGCCCCCCAGTACGGCGCAAGCCCTAGGAGGGCCTGCCCGAGTGGCACAAGCGCTGAAGTCAAAAGCAGAAGCAGCGCGCTCACAGAAAGAAGCCGCCTGAGGCGCCAAGTGTAAACGAGCGGCTTTTTTTGTCGGGATCGCCGATACAGGGGAGCCCGGCTGATCCAGTACGCGGATAAGCCAGCCCCGACCAGCAGGGCGACCTCCGGTCGCGGGGTCCACCAAGATCCCAGCGCCAGCAGGGCCATGCCCAGATCCGTCGGCGTGAGCACTTGGGTCCGATGCTCGGCCAGCCATTTGCGGTAAAAGCCGAAGGAATAGCCCTCAAGTTGGAGCACGTGCAGGAAAAACCGAAGCCGGATCCAGCCGTAGTACCCGGCCGCTACCAACGTAAGCCCAAGCCCAATCCAGTCCAGCAGCCCCATGTCCACTAGCTGTGCAAGAACTCCCGCACAAGGTGGCATACAGTTTTGGGCGCATCCTGCAGCAGATGATGGCCCGCCTGGGGTATTACGTGCAGAAGCGCCCCCGGGATGCCCTCCCGGAGCCGATACGCCTGATCTAAGGGTGTAACCCGGTCCTGTTCCCCCCACAAGATGAGGGTGGGAAGGCGGATTTGCGGCAACAGGCCGTCTAGGTGATCCGTTACCGTGCGTACCAGGACTTCGCGCATGACCCCGTGGGCCTGTCGATAGTCGCGCGAGCCCAGCATACGCCAGAGCGCGCTTCGGCGCAGGCGGTCTAGGGCCCTGTCGCGCCACAGCTCAGGCAACATCCGGAGCGGAGCTTTAAGCGCCTCGGCTGCGGTGTGCCGCGCATAGTAGCGCCAGGTGCGCCGGGGACGAAGACCCGCCGCGCTGAGCAGCACCAGCCGCTCCAGGGGGCCCCTAAGCTGTGGATCGGCCGCCCAGCGAAGTGCGATGCGGCCGCCAAAAGAGTGCCCGATCGCCGCAAGTCCTTCTGCAATGCCTTCGCGCCGTGCTAGCTCCGCTATGGCTTCTGCATAACGCTGTACGGTCCAGGCCTCCGGTGGCGGAGGACTATAGCCAAAACCGGGTAGATCGATGGCGTACACCCGATGTTGAGGGGCCAGAGACGTCACCAGAGGGGCCATGGCCTGGGCGTTGGCCCCCCAACCATGTAGTAAGAACACCGGCCGGCCCTCGCCATGGACGCTGTAGCGAATCGGGCTAGAGAAGATCGTTTGATGCCGTGTGGGGTGGCGCATCGCGCAAGCAGGGCCAAGTTAGCGCCCTGGCGCGGGCCGTTGCAAAACACGCCTCCGCCATAGCCATAATCCCATCGCGCTCAGCAGGAGCGCGGCGGCGAGGGCCAACGTGAGCCCAGACCGGGTCCTGCGCGGAGGGGGGAGGGCGACCGGCTCAGGGTGCCCGTAGAGCACAAACGACGCCCAGAAGAACGGATGCCGGGCGATCCCGGGTGCTTGGGCTAGATAGTCCAGGCGGGCCAGACGCAGCGCCTCATCGCGCCCCTGCCCGGAACGCAGATGCATATAAAAGCGCCCCACGATCCAGGCCGTTATGGCGTCATCGACCGGCCACAGGCTCCCGATCAGGCTGCGGGCGCCGGAGGCGAAGAAGCCGTAAGCCAAGGACAGCAACCCCTCGCCCACGTAACCCGGGCCGCGGGCTGTGTTGCAGGCGCTGAGCACCACGAGCTCCGCGCGCAGCGGACGGGCCAGGATTTCATGCAGCTGCACAAGTCCGTCGTGTTCCGCCGTAGGGCTTAGCAAAATCGCCGAACCCGACGGGTCGGCGGGATCCACCACGGCGTGGGTGGCGATGTGCAGCAAAGAAGCGTTCGTCGCGATTCGCCAAAAGGCCTCCTCGGTGGCCTCGGCGGCTGTGAGCACATCCGCCCGTTCGAAGAGCTGTTTCAGCAGCACAACCTCGCGTCGGGCCTCCGGCAACGCCGGAAGTCCGGCCGAAGCGAAGCGCGCCGGAAGCCGATCCGGATACCCGAAGGCCACTACAGAAGGTTTCAGGAGGGTATCGGGCTGGTAGGAGGCCAACAGCCGCAGCGCCGGGCTGTAGGTAATGGCCCAGCGCTTAAGGGCCCACTTGGCGTCCTCTAGGGCATGCCGATCCGAAGGAGGGCGATACAGGAGCATCTCAAATGGGAGCCCGTACAGGGGTTCATCGGGCACCAAGAGCAAGCGCGCGACACGGCTGAGCTCCCGCTCCAGCGGCTCCAATAGAACGCGATATAACGCCCAGAGCGTGTCCGCGGCTAGGGGGGCGCTATGGAAACTCGTAGCTCCCCGTAGCCACGGCAACCCGCTCAAGGCCGAAGCCAGCCGGCTTCTGTTGGTCGGCAGGCTGCGGACCGAAACCGAGGTCCCTTGTAGCAAAAAGACCCACGCGCTGTCGGGTTCGATAAAGTAGACTAGCCCGAGTCGGTTTTGCTCCTCCAGCAGGCGACCGATCGCCCGCAGTTTCTCCCGAGAAAGCGCAACTCCGAGGGATCCGCGCCGCTGGTAGCGCGTCCAAAGCAATTCGGCTTGGCTGATCGCCTCCTCTACGCGGTCTCGTTCCGGCCCAGGGGGCAGGAGGGCCCGACGGGCGTAGAGGTCGCTCAAGTGGTCCTGCACCCGTTCGAGGTCGCGAGCCTCTTCAGGGGAAAGCCGAGCCAGGAGCCGGCGTCGTCCCATCAGGTCCTCTGCGTATCGCCCGCGCGTTTGCTCCAAGACCAGCAGGGCCTCTTCGAGTCGGCCCTGAGCGAGCAGCACGCGGACCAGCCCCCGATAGGGCTCTTGCCACTGGGCGAACGCCCCGGGAGCCCAGGGCGTGCCGGCGATCGAGTGCCGGCGCTGTTCCGCTAGCCTACAGGCCGCGCGCAGCGCGAACTCGGCCTCTTGCAAACGCCCGGAGCGCCGATAGGCCTCGCCTAGCAGGCTGAGGGTCCACAACGTAGAGCCCCGCACTCCAAAGCGATGCGCCCAATCTAAGGCTCTAAGGGCGTAGGAGACGGCTTCCTCTGCCCGGCCCCGATTGAGGGCGAGGTCGCTCAGGCGCGTATAAAGGCGGACCGTACCTTCCGGCAGCGTGTGGAGTTTGGTGAGCCGCAGCCCGGCCTGCAGCGCCGCTCCGGCGCGCTCCGGGAATCCGGCCTCCATCCAGAGCCACCCCAAGAGCTCATAGCGCACAACGGCCCGCCCCCATTCTTGGGCTTGTATCGCCTCCTTAAGCGCCTGCTCTTGCAGGACGATCCCTTCGCGGATGCGGCCGGCGCGATACAAGGCGAAGGCCCGTAGCGAGGACCACAGTGATCGATGTTCAGAAGCGACCGAAGCGGCGCGCAACACCTGTTCTGCCCGGCTTAGCCACCGCATCGCGCGGGCCGTGTCGGAGAGGACTAGATACACGCTGGCGACGGCGTTCTGGCTGCGCACGAGCTCGTTCGGATCGGGAGGCCTGAGTTGCGCAGCCTGCTGCGCGGCCGCTAGATACTGTTCTAGCGCGTCCCCATAGCGCTCCAGCTGCTGCAGCACGTACCCGAGCCGATAATGCAGGCTGTAAAGCAGGCGGGGCCGCTTGCGTTTTTGAGTTAAGTAAAGCGCCAGCGCCCGCTGACCGGCTTCCCAAGCAGGCTCCCAAAGCCCCATGGCTATGTAGGCCTGCGTTTGTACGGAATGGCCGTGCACCTGCGCCATGGAATGGTCTAGAAGCTGAGCGCGGCGCAGAAAGCGCTGACTGCGCACCAGGGCCTCATAGGGTCTTTCTTGCAGCGTTTGGCGGATGGCTACGTATTCAGCCCTAAGCTCCTCAGGCAGCTCCTGGAGGATGTCTGGGGAGACCTGTGCCTGCATGGGCCCAGAGAGGCACAACAATAGCCCCACCGCTGCTGGAAGCCCCTTGCGGACCTGTTGCGTCATGCTGACGTTAGGCGTCTTTGTAAAGACACACCCCAAGCTAATATAGGGGGCTTATGGCCCAAACCGAAATGGAGGCAGGGGACCCATGGAGCTGCTTTGGGAACGTTTTGATGACGAAGATGAGGCATCCGGGGGAGGAAAGGGCAAAGGAGGCTCTGGGGGAGGGAGCTCTGGCGGCGGGGATCCAGAACCCCCGTCGCCTCCGCCGCCAGATGGACGGGTTTAGTCGCGACTGGCCCCGAGCAGGAGCGAAGCCACCACAAGGGCGGCGGTTTCTGTGCGCAGCCGGCGTGGTCCCAGGCCACAGGGGGTCACCCGATGGGCGCAGGCTTGATTGAACTCCTCTGGAGTGAACCCCCCTTCGGGCCCGATCAGCACGCTCAAGGTGGCTCCTTGAGGAAGCGGAAGGGGTAGCAGTTGCCCCAATGACGGGAATTCGAAGCCGGGGCCGTGGGCTATGTAGCGCCAGCGCGATCGGTCCCGCTCCAGCCACCGCTCAAAAGGGGTGAGGGGCCAAAGCTCAGGCAGGCGGCTGCGGCCGCTCTGTTTGAGGGCTGCTATGGCCACGCGTTTTAGCCTCTCCGGGCGTATCTGTTGGCGTTCGCTGCGTCGTGTGCGCAGCGGCACGATGCGCCGCACCCCCAGTTCGGTGGCCTTTTCCACCAGCCAGGCAAAACGTTCCTCTTGTTTAAGCACCCCCACGGCTAAACTCAACTCGTAGGGGGGCTCTCCTAAATCGCGCCGGGTCTCGAGGATTTCCCCCTCGGCCTCCGGGCCCAAGAGGCGGCGCAGGCGCACCGTGTGGACGGCTCCTTGTCCGTCGGTGACCTCAACCAGATCCCCCACCCGATGCCGAAGCACCCGCATCAGATGCTGGGTCTCTTCCGGGGGAAACCGCAACACCGGGGGGCTGATGTTAGATGCCGGACAGAAGAATCGCTCCATTCGCTATATAGAACATTCAGGATGCGCTTGCGCCCGTTCTGGAAGCATTCTACCTTTCGCCGGGTCCACTTAATAGTCTGGTACTGTTATTGCTTCCCGAGGACCCTGATGAGTGCGTCATGGCGGTGCAGCTACTGTTCTCCCCAACGCCGAATCCTAACAGCGTCAAAATTACGGCCGATAGGCCGTTTCTGGAATCCGGCAGCTTGTCCTTCACTTCACCGGAGAAGGCGGCTGGCCATCCCCTAGCGGAGCCCATCTTCGCTCTGGGGGGCATCTATAGCGTCTTCATTATGCCTCAATTTCTGACGGTGACGAAGATGCCTCAGGAGGACTGGGACCGTCTTCTGCCCGCTCTTCGGGAGATCCTGGAGCGGTATTTTGAGGGCCCATGAGGCGCAATCCCCGGGAGCTGGGCCGCCAGGGCGAAGCGCTTGCGGCGGCATACTTGGAGCGCAAGGGCTGGCGCATTCTGGATCGCAACTACCGCTTTGAGCGGGCTGAGGTCGATCTGGTGGCCACCGACGGGCGCGAGATCGTGTTCGTAGAGGTTAAAACGCGCGCCTCACTCGATATGGGCTATCCGGAGGAGGCCGTCACGGCCCATAAGCAGAGGCAGTTGTACCGTGTGGCGCAAGCCTGGTTGCAGGAGCGTCGGATGTGGGGGGCTCCGATTCGCTTTGATATCCTCGCCATCGTATGGCCCCCCGGAGGGCAACCCAGTATCGAACACCTCGAAGATGCGCTGTGGGAGATGTCATGACGCAGTTCGATTGCGATCTGCTGATCGTGGGGGCTGGTCCGGGTGGTCTGGGGCTGGCCGTAGAAGCCCTACAGGGAGGGTTCCCTCGAGACCGACTGCTTGTTTTAGAGAAGGCCGAGCAGCCCATCTGGTCGATTCGGGCCTTGTATCCGGACAACAAGCTCACGACCGCTAATTACAAAGGCTACACGGCCGAGGCCCGGGGCTTGCTGACGATCGAGGACATGAGCAAAGCGGATACGATCGCCTTCTTTGATCGGCTCATAGCTCAGTACCAAGTCCCGATCCGATATGCAGAGGAGGTCTGGGCTATCCGGCCTTGGTCCCAGGGTGGATACCTCGTACAGTCTACGAAAGGCGAGTATCGAGCCCGTCTGGTGGCCATTGCAATCGGCATATTCGGGCGTCCGAACAAGCCGGATTACCCCATCCCGGGGGCGCTCAAGGCGCGCGTGCATTTTGATCTGACCTCCTGGAAGCCCGAACCCGGCCTGGAGGTGCTCGTCGTAGGCGGAGGCGATTCAGCCGGCGAGTACGTGCAGTACCTAGCGCAGGACGGCTGCCGGGTCACGCTCTCCTATAGGCGCAAGCAGATCGTGCGCATGCTGGAGCAAAACCGGGAGGCGGTCCTGCGCCTGGCCGCCGAGGGCCGTATCCGGCTTTGGCTCGGCTCCAACATCACACGCCTGGAGCCGACCCCGGACGGACGGCCCCGGGTCGTGTTTGCAGAGCCGGAGTTCGATCAGCCCGTTTTCGATCACATCGTCTACGCCTTAGGGGGCACGACCCCGGAGAACTTCCTGCGTTCGGCCGGCATCGCCTTTCAAGATAAAACGCCCGTCCTGGATGAGGCCTTCGAGACCAACCAGCCGGGTCTGTTCTTGGTGGGGGATCTGTGCGCGAACATGAAGGGGGGCTCTATCATCTACGCCTTCAACACCGCCCATGCCGTCTGGAAGCGGATCCGGGAGCGTTACTGGAGCCCCTCGGAGCGGTTCTGCTACGGCGACCCGATCCAGGTGGCGCGCCCCTAGCGGTTCTTCTAGGCCAGCCTTGCGTTTGGCGCCCTGGGGGCCGTAAAATCATCCGCCTCTAGCGGCATTGAGCCCTCAGTTCAGCATGCCATTCGCCGGAAGAAGCCCTATGCGCTTGTTTCCCTGGGCGGGGGCGCTCTGGCTTTTGGGTTCGGGTTGCGCCTTCCTGCGGTCGGGGTCCGATCCCGTCGTGGCCCGCATTGCCGGAACGCCTTTGCGTTTCTCCGAGGTCCAGGCGCGGTATCTGCGGTCGGCTGAGGCGCGGGTGGATTCGGCTGCGGCCTTTGTGGAGTTTTTGGAGCGCTACGTCGATTACCGGCTCAAGGTTCTCGAGGCCCGCCGACAGGGGCTGGACCGGGATCCTCAGCTTGCGCAGGAGCTTCGGGAGTACCGTCAGCAGCTGGCCCGTCCGTATCTGCTGGAGAGGGCCGTGCTGGAGCCCATCATGCGCGATCTGTATCGGAAACGGCAAGAGGAGATCCGGGCCAGTCACGTGCTCGTGCGCCTGCCCAACCCGCAGGATACGCTTGAGGCCTGGCGCCGCATCCAGGCCTTGCGCGATAGCGTGCTCGCGGGGCGCCCGTTTGCCGAGATCGCGCGACGCTACTCCGAAGACCCCTCCGCCCGTCAGAACGGAGGGGATTTGGGCTACTTCACGGGCGGCCGCATGGTGCGGGAATTCGAGGAAATGGCCTACCGCACCCCCGTAGGAGGGGTCTCGCCCGTTTTCCGAACTCGCTTCGGCTATCATTTTCTGATGGTTCTGGATCGTCGGCCGCGGACGCCCGACATCCGCGTGGCCCACATTTTGGTGCGCACCCCCCAGGATACGATCAGGGCCGACACCGCTGAGGCGCGCCGGCGCATCTGGGCCTTATATGAGCGGCTGCAGCGCGGAGAGGACTTCGCCACCCTGGCGCGGCTGTACTCCGACGATCGGGCCTCGGCCGAGCAGGGGGGGGAGCTAGGGGTGATCGGCTTCGGGGAGTTTCCGGTCAGGGAATTCGAACGCGAGGCCTTCGCCCTGCACGAGCCCGGCCAGTATTCGCGTCCCTTTCAGAGCCCGTATGGATGGCACATCGTGAAACTCCTGGAGCGGCTGCCGCGTCCCAGTTACGAGGAGGCGGTGGCGGAGCTTCGGGAGCTAGCCCAGCGCCTGCCCCAAAGCCGCGAAGAGGAGCGGGCGCTCATCGAGCGAACCTGGGATGAGGCGGACGGCCTTTTTTACGATGACGTGCTGGCGCGCCTTGTGGAGGCCACCGATACCAGCGCGCGCGTCGGGAGCTGGCGGGCTCAAGAGTGGCCCGATTCCCTGCGACGGGCCGTGTTGATGCGTTTGGATACGCTCGCATTTAGTGCCGAAGACCTGCTCACCTACATCCTGTCGCGGCCCGTTTTCATGGTCTGGGGCGATCCCCGGGTGCGCAAGCAGCTTCCGGAGCTGGCCGCGGAGTTCCGCCAAGAGGTCGTGCTGCGGTACCTGGAGGGACAGCTGGAGAAGCGTTACCCCGAATTCGGCCGGCTGATGCGGGAGTACGAAGAGGGGCTGCTTGTGTTTGCCCTTACGGAGCGTGAGGTCTGGAACCGAGCCCAACGGGATACAGCGGCGCTTCGGGACTGGTATGCGCGGCATCGAGAACGGTACCGATTCCCGGATCGGGTACAGATCATTCGCTGTACGACGCCGGATTCCTCCCTGGCCGTGGAGGTGCTCAAGGCTCTGCACGCAGGTCTTGCGCCTGACTCCCTGCGGGCTCGCTATCAACGAGATGATGTGCTGCGGCTCCGGGTCGAGACGCTGTACGTGGAGCGGCCCGTGGGGGCTCCGCAAGATGAGATGCTCTTTTTGCCCGATGGGGCCACAAGCGGCCCTCACCGGTACGGGGAGGGTTGGGTCGTGCTGCGTCGGGAACGCTTTGAGCCCGCCCGCCCCAAGCGCTATGAGGAGGCGCTGGCTCAGGTCATTTCCGAGTACCAAGAGCATCTGGAGCGGCTCTGGGTTGCGCACCTGCGCCGTAGCTACGGGGTCGCCGTTTATTCCGATCGCGCGCACAGGGCGTTTGCGCGGTGGGCCGTTCGTCGGAACTCCTAATCCTCTGCACGGGGCTTGCGGTTTTGTCGTGGTGGGGCTGTCGCCCGCCAAAGCCAACTGCGGAGCGTGTCTTAGCGGAGGTGGGCGAAGCCCGGCTCACGCTCTCCATGCTTCGAGCTGAGTGGCCAGAGGGCCTGTCGGGGTCCGATAGCGTCCGCTACGTGGCCGCCTACGTGGAGCAGTGGATTCAAAACGAATTGCTTTACCAGGCCGCGCGGCGGCAAGGGATTGCCGATAGCCCCTCTGTGCGCCGAAGGGTGCAGCAGGCCGAGCGGGCGATCGTCGTGGGCGCTTTCTTGACGCAGTGGGCTCGCAAGCAACCTATAGAGCTTAGCGATGAGGAAGTGCGCGCCTACTTTGCGGCTCATCGCGAGGAGTTTCGGCTGCGCGAGGACTACGCCTTGGTCCGGTATCTTGCTACCTTTACGCGAGAACAGGCTGAACAGGCCCGCCGCGCCCTGCTTGAACGGCGTCCCTGGCCGGAGATCGTGCGTCGCTATGCAGCCGATACTGCCGCAGCCTGGGCCGTCTCCCGGGCATTTCATCCGATTAGCCGCCTGCTTCGTCCCTACGAGTCCCTAAACCGCCTCGTGCAGGTCCTAAGACCTGGGGAGGTGGCGCCCGTTGTGGAGCTAGAGGGTCTTTACCACGTGCTCCAGCTTGTGGAACGACGCCCCGCCGGAAGCGAACCGGAGTGGGATTGGGTGCGTCAAGACGTGCGACAGCGGCTGGAACTGCTCCGGCGGAAACAGCAACTCGATGCGCTCGTTCAAGAGCTACGCCGGCAGATACCGGTCCGGGTGGCGGATACGCTCAGAAACAGAGGATGAGGATGGTTCAAAACTGGGGTCTTGTGCTGGCCTTGGCCCTGTGGCCTTCGTCCATGGTCCTGTCCCAACCGCGCATACTGGATCAGATCGTGGCCATGGTGGAGGATCAGCCCATCTTGCGCTCCGAGGTCGATACCCGATCGTTTTTGTACATGCAAAACGGCTATCCCTACTCGAAGGCGCTCTGGGAGCGGGCGCTTCAGGACCTGATCCAGGAGCGCATCCTGCTGCTTCGCGCCAGGGAGGATACGCTGGTTAAGGTCTCCGAGGCCGAAGTGGATCGGGAGCTAGAGCAGCGCTTGGCGCAGCTGGTCCGCCAGCTGGGCTCGGAGGATCGGGTGCAGCAAGTATACGGCAAGCCGCTTGTGCAGCTTAAAAGCGAGTTCCGCGAGGAGGTGCGCAACCAGCTGTTGGTGCAGCAGTATCAGCGGCAGCGCCTGGGCTCGATCCGCGTCACTCGGCCCGAGGTGGAGGCCTGGTTTCGCTCTATACCTGAGGACAGCTTGCCGATCGTGCCCACGACGGTGGAGCTGGCCCACATTGTGGCCAAGCCCCGTCTGAACCCGGAGGCGCGAAACCGGGCTCTGCATCTGGCCCGGGCGCTTCGGGATAGCCTCCTGAGGGGCCGAGATTTCGCCGAACTAGCCCGCCGCTATTCTCAAGATCCCGCTACCGCCGCTGAAGGCGGCTACTTGGGGGAGTTCCACTTAAGCGAGCTCGTGCCCGAGTTCTCGGCTGCGGCTGCGGCCCTGGAGCCGGGCCAGATCTCGGAGGTTGTCGAAACCTCCTTCGGATTTCACATCATTCGGCTCAATGCGAAGCGCGGCGACCTGATCAACACCAGCCACATCTTGATCCGGCTCGGGCCGGAGGCGCTCGATCCGGAGCCCGCCATACGAAAGCTGCAGGCTATCCGGGACTCGATCCTCCTACATAAGCGCCCCTTTCATGAGATGGCGCGTCGGCACTCCGAGGATCCGGAATCGGCCCCCCTGGGCGGGCAGATCCTCAACCCGCAAACCGGCCAGCGGGGCCTGCCCCTGGAGGCGCTGGATCCCCTGTTTCGGGAGACGGTCGACACGCTTCAGGTGGGCTCGATTAGCTTACCGGCTCCCTTTCAGATGCTCGACGGTTCCCGGGCCTATCACATCGTCTGGCTGCAGCGTCGGGTCGAGGCCCACCGGGCTAACTTGGAGCAGGACTACCCCCAGATCGAACAGGTTTTCCTGGTCCAACGGCGCCAGGAGCTCTTGCAGGAACTCGTACGCCGGGCCGCGCGCGGCATCTACGTGGAAGTCCGTGTTCCGCTGTCAACCCCCATTCCCTGGATAAGCAACCATGAGCGCTGAGCCTAACCGCTGGGCTTCCGCCGAGGTGGCCCAAGCCGAAGCCCTGAGCGAGGCCTATGCCCAGCTTCGCCGCGAAATCGCGCGCGTCATCGTGGGCCAAGAGGCCATTATCGAGCAGCTTCTCATCGGACTCTTGGCGCGCGGGCACTGCCTGCTAATCGGTGTCCCCGGCTTGGCTAAAACGCTACTGGTCCGCACCGTGGCGCAGGTGCTGGATTTAGGCTTTAGCCGCATCCAGTTCACCCCGGATCTGATGCCAAGCGACATTACGGGCACGGAGATCATCGAGGAGGACGTCGCCTCCGGCCGCCGGTACTTCAAGTTCGTCCGCGGCCCCATCTTCGCCAACATCGTGCTCGCCGATGAGATCAACCGCACGCCCCCCAAGACCCAGGCCGCGCTCCTGGAAGCCATGCAAGAGCATCGCGTTACGGTGGCCGGCCAGACCTATGAATTGCCCGAGCCGTTCTTTGTGTTGGCCACTCAGAACCCCATCGAGCAAGAGGGCACCTACCCGCTACCGGAAGCGCAGCTGGATCGGTTCATGTTCAACTTGTGGCTGGACTACCCCAGCTTCGAACAGGAGCTCGAAGTGGTGCGTCAGACCACCGGGGATCGACAGGTGCAGCTTGTCCCTGTTTTGAACGCCGAGCAGATCCTGGCTTTTCAGCGCTTGGCGCGGCGCGTGCCTGTAGCGGAAAACGTAATCCGCTACGCCGTGCGCCTTGTGGCCCGAACGCGTCCCTCGCTTCCGGAGGCGCCGGACTTTGTGCGCACCTGGGTTAGCTGGGGGGCAGGGCCCCGTGCCTCGCAGTACCTGATTCTGGGCGCCAAGACGCGCGCCCTCCTGCAGGGCCGCTTCACCCCGGATATCGAGGATGTGCGGGCCGTGGCCGTGCCCGTGCTACGGCATCGGATCGTGACGAATTTCAACGCCGAGGCCGATGGGATCCGGCCCGAGCACATCGTGGAGAAGCTTTTGGCGTTGGCATGATCGCCAGCGTGTCTGGGCGTTGGAGGTCCTGGTCGCTGCTGGCCGTGCTGTGGGTCGCGCAGCCTCTTTGGGGCCAGACGCGCTATTGGATCTTCTTTCAGGACAAACCGGAGACGCTATCCGGGTCGGCTAGTGCGGATCTGCGTTGGCTTACCCCGGAGGCGCTAGCTCGACGCCTGCAGGCCGGTGAGGGGCCGCTATGGTCGGAAGAAGACCTGCCCGTAAGTTCGCAGTACGTAAGGGCCTTGCAGGCAATCGGCGTCGAGCCTGTGGCGCAGAGCCGGTGGTTTAACGCCGTATCGGCCGTTCTGTCGGAGGCGCAGCGCGCTCAGGTGGAGCGGCTGCCCTTCGTGCGCGCCGTGCGGCCCGTGGCCCGCTTTGTCAGACCCGATCCCGTGGAGCTGCGTCCGCTTCCGGAGGAGGCGCTTCCCAAAGGGCTTTCGCGCGGGGCTACGGGGCTCGATTACGGGCCCTCCTGGGCGCAACTGGCCCTCTCGAACGTGTTCCGGTTGCACGCGCAGGGTCTTTCGGGTAGGGGGGTGCGTATCGGGTTTTTGGATGCCGGTTTTGAGGTGCGCACCAGTCCTGCCTTTCGCGCCCTGCTGGCCGAGGGGCGGCTAAAGGGCGCGCGGGACTTTGTAGAGGGAGACGCGGACGTCTCCAACACCCCTAGCCACGGCACGGCCGTGCTCTCGGTGGCCGTAGGCTATCATCCGGGCCGTCTTATCGGCCCGGCCTACGGAGCGGAGGTCCTCTTGGCCCGCACCGAGGACGTCAGCTCGGAAACGCGCCAAGAGGAGGACTTCTGGGTAGCTGGGCTGGAGTGGCTAGAGGCTCAAGGGGCCCGGCTGGTGAACTCCTCGCTGGGCTATACGACTTTTGACGGCGGGATCGGCGATTACAGCTACACCCACATGGACGGGCGAACCACCTTGGTTACGCGCGCGGCCCAGCGGGCCGCCTCCCGCGGGGTGCTCGTGATCAACGCCGCGGGCAACGAGGGGGCGCGTCCGTGGCGCTACATAGTGGCCCCCGCCGACGGAGACTCCGTGATCGCCGTCGGAGCCGTGCGGGCCGATAGCTCCTTGGCCCCCTTCAGCAGCCGGGGCCCTACGTACGATGGTCGCATCAAGCCCGACGTCTGCGCCTTGGGCGTAGGCGTCGTCCTGGCCACCCCTTCGGGTGGTTATGCCCAGGGTAGCGGCACCTCCTTTGCCGCCCCGATTGTAACGGGGATTCTAGCGCTGCTGCTTGAACGGTCCCCCGGCCTGCGTCCGCGCGAGTTAATCGCGCTGGCGCGCCGATCCGCTCACTTGGCCGATCGCCCCAACAACGACTACGGCTATGGGATTCTAGACGCGGCCCGCTTGCTCGCCCAAGCCACGGCTCTTTCCGCGGAGGCGCCCCTCGAGCCGGAAGAGGAGTTAGGTGCGCCGTATCCGCACCCGTTTCAAAGGGGCGTATGGATACCCCTGCGAAGCGCGGGATCCGTGCGGGCGGAGGTCTTCTCTCTTACCGGAGAGCGGCTTCGGAGGCTTGAACAGCCCACCGCCCTTGGCTCGGAGGCGGCCTTGTACTGGGACGGCCGCGCGGCGGACGGCCGGCCTGTAGCTCCGGGCCTGTATCTGCTGCGCGTTTCTATAGACGGCCGCGTAAGTTGGCGTAAGCTCCTAAAGGCTGGGCTCTGAGATGCTGTATACGGCGCACGCCCTCTGGTGGGGGCTCCTTTGGCTCGGCCTGGGCATCGGAGTGGCGTACTGGCTTTACCGCCGAACAGAACCCGAGCTGCCCACCTGGAAGCGCGCGGGCATGGCGGCTCTGCGGGCGGGCGCGATCACCCTGTTGGGCATGCTGCTGCTGGAGCCCGTCTGGAGCTATCGACATCGGCTCATCTTGTATCCTCAGATCGCCTGGCTCTTTGACGACACCCAAAGCTTAGACGTTCAGAGCCCATCCGGACGCCCCGCAGAGGCGGCTCGAAACATAGCCCGCGCCCTGTGGAGCCGAAATTGGTCCCCGATCGAGCCCGTAGCGTTTCGCTTTGCCGAGGACACGGCCCGCCTGCCGCATCCGGACTCGCTGCGCTTTGAAGGACGGCGCACCAACCTGTCTCGGGCCCTGGAGGCCGCCTCGGCCCAGCGGGACCGGCTCAAAGCCCTCGTGCTCGTTACAGACGGCAACCACAACAGCGGCCCCAGCCCCTTGTACGTGGCCGAACGCCTGGGCCTACCCGTCTACGTGGTGGCCGTGGGGGATACCATGCCCTATCGGGATCTGCGCATCGAACGCGTGCTTAGCGGCCCGATCGCCTACGTGGGGGCTGAGATGCCGGTTTCGGTGTCCGTGCGCGCCGAAGGGGCTCCGGAGCTCCTTCAGCTAACCGTGCGCCTGGAGCGCGACGGCCGAGAGCTAGCCCGTCAAGTCGTGCCCCTGCAGCCCGGCCACAGCGGGCTAGCTGAGTTTCGCCTTGTTCCGGAGCGGCCCGGCCGGCAGCTATATCGGGTGCGAATCGATCGCATCGGCGGGGAGCGCACCTACGCCAACAACGAGGCGGCCTTCGCGCTGGAAGTGCTCGAACGCCGCCGCCGCGTGCTCGTGGTGGCCGGGGCTCCGAGCCCAGACCTGGCCCTGCTGCGGCACGTCCTAGCGCTCGATCCGGACCTGCAGGTGGAGGCGCGCACGCAGAAAAACGCCGCTGAGTTCTACGAGGGGCCGCTTCCGGAACGCCTGCAAGATTTCCAGGCGCTGTTTTTGGTGGGCTTTCCGGGCCCCGTGCCCATGGAGGGGGCTCTGGAGCGCTTAAGCCGGGCCGTGCGCGAAGAGCAGCTGCCGGCGGTCTTCATCTTGAGCCGGCAATCCGATCTCAGAGGCCTGGAGGCGAGCTTCGGGGGGGCCTTCCCGGCCCGCCTTGTGCGCCCGCAGGCTCGGCAGGAGACGACCGTTTTCTTCGAGCCCACGGGCCTGGGCCTCGCGCACCCGGTGCTGGAACTGGCCCCGGAGCAGAGCGGAGCCATCTGGGAACGGCTGCCGCCCGTCTCCACCTTCGAGGGGGCCTTTGAGCCCCGGGCTTCCGCTCGCGTCTTGGCCTCGATGCGGATCCGAGACGTGCGCCTGCCCGATCCCCTCGTGCTGGTGCAGCAGCTGGGCCGGCTGCGCACGGCTGCTCTCTTGGGTTGGGATTGGTGGCGCTGGAAAACGGTAGGCGAAGGGACGGCCGGGATCGGATCGGCCTACGATGCGCTCATGCGCAACCTGCTAAGCTGGGTGTCGGCCGTGCGCGATGAACGCCTGGTGCGCGTGCGACCCGCACAGCTTGGCTTCGATCCCCAAGAGCCGATCGACTTTCTGGGGCACGTCTACAACGAAAGCCTTGAGCCCGTATCCGATGCCGAGCTTAGGCTTTCGATACGCGGTCCCGCTGGGCTGGAGCGGCGCCTGCTGCTGGAGCCGCGCGGAGAAGGGCGCTACGAGGGCCGCACAGAACCCCTGCCCCCGGGCCTATATCGGTACCGGGCTGAGGGGCGCCGTCGAGGGGAGCAGATCGGGGTGGATGAGGGGGAGTTTCTTGTAGCACCCTTGGACCTGGAGCGCCGCGACATCGGGCTCAACTTGCCCCTTTTGCGTCAGCTCGCGGCCCGAACGGGAGGCGCCGTCTTCGGCCCCGAAGAGCTTGACTCCTTGCGGGCCCTTTTGCTATCCCGGCATGGTCTTGCGCAGAGCCAGGAGCGGATCCGGCGTATCGCCCTCTGGCAGCATCCCGCGCTGCTGGCCTTGGTCCTGCTTCTGCTTACGGCCGAGTGGCTCTGGCGTCGGCGGAACAGCCTTCCTTGATCCGGCGATACAACAAAGTGGGGCCGTAGGAGGGTGCCATGCGCGCAGGCGGGTTCTGCTTGCTTTGCTTTTCGTTTTGGGGCGCGGCTCTGGCGTATGCCCAAAGCGATTCGCTTTATCTGCGGCAGGGGCAGGAGGCCTTTCGGGCGAGAAACTGGAGCGCTGCGGAGCGGGCCTTTCGTCAGGCCTTGGCGATAAACGAGCGAAACGCCGAGGCCCACTATCAGCTGGCCCGCGTCTACTGGGAGATGGGGGATCGCCGCGCCGCCGGCCGAGAGCTGGACCGGGCCCTGGAGCTGGATCCCCAGAACGTGCGCTACCTTGTGGCCCGACTCGAGCACCTGCGCCAGGATAGCGGCTTTAACCTTTGGGATCTGCTCAATGAGGCCAAACGCCGCGACCTGGCACGTCGGATCCTCCAATTGGACCCCGAAAACGCCTTCGCTCTGGAGGCTTTAGGGGAATCCTACGCCAACGATTACTGGCGCTACCGCGACGCCGTTTCTCTGGTCGCCACGGAGTTATACGACTTTCCCCTCCGGCAGGAGGAGAACCCGGAAAGCAACCCGTTTCGCCGCCTGGATGAGACCGTAGGCCGAGAGCAAACCCGGCCCCCCGACGAACCGCCGGGGCCTGGCGGGGTGGAGGTCGAACGCGGGCTCTCTTTTCTGGAGGCCTTTGGCTTGCAGGGGGAGCAAATCGCCCAAATGACCCAGCGTCTTGTCCGCGCCGCCTTCGTCGAGGACCCCTTTGATCTGGAATTGTTGCGCCAGCAGGGCGAGCCCCTTTCGGATTGGCGCGCGCGGGGAGAGCGGGCCTATCGGATGGCGCGCGGGCTCCTAGAGCGCGCCCTTGCGCGCGACCCCATGCGCCGGCAAGCTTACGACAAGCTCTTTCGCCTCTACATGCTGCGGCATGAGCTGGAGCCCGCCTATGAGCTCATCCGCCAAATGTATGTTTTCTTCGGCCAGGATCCTCAGACATGGCTCTACATGGGGCTTCTGCATTACCGGGCCAAGCGCTACGAGGAGGCGGATAAGGCCTTTCAGACCGCCTTCCACTACGATCCAAGCCTAAAGGCCGTCTTCGAGGACGTCTCGTATTTGGTACCGGAGCCGGAGCGCAAAGCCTACGAAGCGGACCCCGAAGGGTATACGGCGCGCTTCTGGGCGAGCAAAAAGCCTCGGTTGCTGGTGCTCTACAACGAGCGCAAGCTGGAACACTTTGCGCGCATGGTCTACGCCGATCTGCTGTTCCGGGTAGAGCCCCTGCAACTCCGGGGCTGGCAGACCGAACGGGGGCGGATTTTGGTTCGCTACGGTCCCCCGTCTCGCAGCATGAAGCTGCTGCCCTGGATGGCGGCCTCGGAGCAGAGGGCCAACCTCCCGGAGCAGATGCGCACCTTTGATATCTGGGACTACGGTCGCTTTCGGTTCGTCTTCGTCGATGAGATGCGCAACGGCAACTTCATCCTCTACACCCCGCCGGCTTCGCACAAAAACCCCTGGCTGGTGGACTACGCGATCAAGGCCCGCGAGACGTTCCGAAGCCTTCCGGAGCAGTATCGGTTCGATCCACCGGGAAGGCTTTTTAAGATGCCTTATGTCGTAGCTCGTTTTCGAGGTCAGAACGGGCAAGCCGACGTCGTCGTCCCTTATGGGGTGCCGATTACGAATCCGGATGCGCTTGCGCGGCAGGTGCTCGTGGCCCAGCAGGGGCTTTTTCTGGTGGATGCGCAGCGCACGGTGCGCGCCGAGCGGCGCAGCACGTTCTACGGGCTTCGGCCCGATAAGCTCGTGCGCTTTAAGAGAGCCGCCCTCTGGATCGACGCACAGCTTATCTCCGCCCCTCCGGGCCGATATGAGCTTTCGCTGGAATTCGAGGAGAGCACCACACAGGCCGTGGCGCTGGAGCGGACCGCATTGGAGGTGCCCGACTACGACGCCCCGCGTTTGCAGATGAGCGATCTTCTGCTCGCCTATCACGTGGAGGAGGCCGATCCCCCCGGATCGGGCGAGGCGTCGCTGTGGCGAAACGGGTTTCGGATACTGCCCGCCCCTTGGCCGGTTTTTGCGCGCGAACAGCTCCTATATGCCTATTTTGAGCTCTATCAGCTGGGGCTTCAGGGGGGTCGAGGTGCTTATCAAGTCGAGGCGATCGTGCGGCCTCTAGAGCGCACAAGGGGGCTTCGCAGGCTCTGGCGCGCGCTCTTTGGCGCCCCAGGCGGGGTTGCGGTGCGCTTCGAGTACACCACGGAGAGACCCGATGCGGCCCGATACGTGCAGATCGACGTAAGCCGCCTGGATCCCGGCTTGTATGAGCTCACGCTGCGCGTACGCGATCTAGTCAGCCGTCAGGTGCGCGAGGCCATGCGCCGTCTGTATCTGGAATAGGCCATGCGCCGTCAAAGGCCCGATGCGTCGTTGCTTTTGCTCGCCTCTCTGAACTTGGTGCTGATAGCGGCCTGGCTCGTGGTGCGTCTTTGGCCCCTACAGCCCCTCGCCGAGCCGCCGCGCTTTGTGGACCCTCAGGTCAAGGAGCTTGTGCGCCTGGAAGACGTCCCGCAGACCACCCTAGGCGTCCCTCTTCCCCCTCCTGTGGTGCCGCTTCCGCCGATCGTGGTGCCGGATGATCGGCTTCTGGAGGAGGAGCCGATCCCCTTGCCGGATCCGGTTTCGCCGTCCCCAATGGCGGGCTCAGGTCCTGTCGGGTCTGGGCCAGCCGGCCGCACCGAGCCGCTGCTGGTGGAGGAGGCGGAGGTGAGCCCCCAGCCCATTCGGGTGGTGGAACCCGAGTATCCGCCTGAGGCGCGTCGGCGCCGCATCCGGGCCGAGATCATCGTGCGCGTGCTTGTGGACGAGAAAGGACGCGTAAGCGAACCCGTAATTCTGCGGCGGCTTCTATACGGCCGCCAGAACATCCCCCAGGAAGTCGAACGCCTGGGCTACGGGCTTGAAGAGGCCGCCCTAAACGCCGCGCTGCGCTGGCTTTTTCGGCCGGCTGAACACCGAGGCGAGCGGGTGCAGACCTATACGGTGATCACCTTTCAATTCGGCCAGTGAAGCCCTTTGCTCCGGCCGTTGCGCGCCCCTACCTTTGAGGCCACCAGCAGCAGGGGAGCCAGGTGTGATGTTTTCGCTTGAGGCGGCTCGCCGTCTTATGGAAAGTTGGATTCAGGCGGAGTCTCTCAGGCGGCACCTATACGCCGTGGAGGCCGCCATGGGCTATTACGCCCGCCATTTCGGCCAAGATGAGCAAAGCTGGCGTATCGTAGGGGTGCTGCACGATCTGGACTATGAACGTCATCCCTCGCCAGAGGAGCATCCCTACGTGGCCGTGGCCTATCTGCGCACCTTAGGGCTTCCGGAGTCTTGGCTGGAGGCCATCTTGGCCCACGCCGATTACACGGGTGTGCCCCGTCAGAGCCTTATGGCCCGAGCGCTGTACGCGGTCGATGAGATGAGCGGCTTCGTATTGGCCTGCGCCTACGTGCGGCCTCAAGGAATAGAAGACCTGCAGCCCTCTTCTGTGCTCAAGAAGATGAAAGACAAGGCCTTTGCGGCGGCCGTAGGTCGGGAGGAGCTTCGGCGGGGCGCAGAGGAGTTGGGGTTGCCGCTCGAGGAGCACATCGGACACGTCATCGCGGCCCTGCGCGCGGAGGCCGAGCGCCTGGGACTGGCGCGCCGGGCCTAATTCTCTTCGGCCGAGCGCCGGATGTCCAGGATGCTCGTATCGACGTAATCCGTGAGCACGATCTTCTTGAGCGCCGCCAAGCGCCTGGTGATCTCCGCGATCCGCTCCGCCGCCTCGTTGATGGCCTCCAGGGCGTGCACCACCTCCGGATCCAGGCGGTAACTAGAGGCCAGGCTGAGAAGCATCTGCACGTAGCCCGTAATAATGGAGAGGGGGTTGTTGATCTCGTGATTGATCGCCGCTATGGTCTGCTGCAGAAGCCTCAGCTTTTCGAGCTCGGCCCGCTGTTGCTCTAGCTCAGTTAGCTGCCGCTCCAGCTCCCGCCGCCGCAGCACGTCCTGCAGCACAAGGGGCAGCTTCTCCAGATGGCTCAGATCCGGCGCTTTAGTCAGGTAGTCGTAAGCGCCGGCCTTCATAGCGGCCACGGCCACGTCCTCGCGCCCCACGCCGGTCAGCACCACCACGGGCGTTACGTGGCCCAGCTCCCGCACGTGCGCGATGACCTCTAGCCCGTCTCCGTCGGGTAAGTTGTGATCGGTGAGGATCAAATCCACAGAAGGGCCTGAAAGCAGCCGCTGCAGGCATGCCGAGACCGTGGAGACCGTCTCCAGCTTGGCCTCCGGCATCGTCCGCTCAATGGTATGGCGGACGAGCATCGTGTCGCCCAGGTTGTCTTCGACCAGCAAGATCCGCAGCGACGTAGGTCCGGTCATACGCTAGCGGGTCGTTCCTTGGGCAGCGTGAAGTAAAACGTCGCTCCCTCTCCAAGGGCGGATTCCACCCAGATACGGCCCCCGTGTTGCTCGACGATCTTCCGGCAGATGGTCAGCCCCGCGCCCGTGCCCTCGAATTCCTCTTGGGGGTGCAGGCGCTGAAAGATCTTGAAGATCCGCTCATGGTGTTTGGGGTCGATTCCGATTCCGTTGTCCCGCACATATACTATATACTCATTTTCCGACTCCGATGCACCGATCTGCACGCGCGGTAGAGGACTACGGTTGTATTTCAGGCCGTTCGTGATCAAGTTGTGCAGCACCTGGCGCAGGCGCAGCGGATCGCCCCAAACCGTAGGCAAGGGGGTGAGGATGTCGATCTCAAACGGTCGCTCCTTGGCCAGCGCCTGGGGAAAGTCCTCTTGCACAAGCGTGCGCACAAGCTCCTCTAAGTTTACCTCCATAAACGGGGCTTGCGTGCGTCCGATGCGGGACAGTTCCAGCAGGTCCGTGATGAGGCGGCTCATACGCTGTGCGGACTGCTTGATCAGCTCAAGCAGCTCCCGGCCGTGTTCGTCGAGCCGTTCGATCTGCTCTTCTCCAAGTAGGGAGATAAAGCCCAAGATGTTGCGCAGCGGGGTTTGCAAATCGTGGGAGACGATGTACGTGAAGTCGTCGAGCTCCTCCACAAGGGCGGCCAGCTGCTGGTTTTTGGCCTCCAGTTCCGCCGTTCGGGCCCGCACTAACTGCTCTAGGTTTTCGGTTTGGGCTTCAAGCTTGGCCTGTAGCTCCTTGGCCTCCGTAACGTCCACGCCTACGGCCACAAAGGCCCCCGTGGGTCGACTCCGGTCCACAATGCGGCTTGAGGACCAGGCCAGCACGCGCTCTCGGCCTGTTCGGCTTCGCAGGCGCATCTGGAAATCCGCATGCCCCTCAGCGGGCCGAAACAGTTTCGAAAGCGCGGCAATGGCCTCCGGCTCGGCCGCCGTCTTCTCCAGAAAGACCTCCAGCGAGGGGACCTCGGCCCGACTGTAGCCCGTAAGCAGTTCGGCCTTTCGATTCCAGATTTGCGTCGTGCCCGCTTCATCGAAGGCGAAAATGGCGACCTGCGCGGTTTCGATAAGGTTGTTCAAGAAGGTCTGGGCTTCGCTGAGCTCTCGGGTGCGCTGCTCGATCAGTTGCTCCAGGTGATCGGCGTAGCTGCGCAGCTGATGTTCCAGGCGCTTTTGTTCGCTTGCGTCCACCAAGGCGACCAGATAACGTCCCTCTGAGGGCAGTGCGCGGCCTATCGCGAGCACATAGGCGCGTCTGCCGTTGGGCAGTTGCCACGGCTCCGGGGCGGTCGCATAAGGGGTTTCGCCCCCAAAGGGCTCTAGCCAGCCGGACCAATCGGGCCCGGCCACAAGTTGATCCAGGGGTTTTTGCCGCAACTGGGCGGGCTCCAGACCGAGCCAGCGGCTCAGCGTCTCGTTGGCTTCTCGTATGCGCAGCTCCGCATCCAGCACGCAGACGGGTACGGGCAGCGCCGCAAACCAACGTCCGTACTCCGCTTCGGGCGCTTGGCTCCACTGCTGGGCTAGCGCGTAGAGCCGCGCAAGCAGGCCCTCTAGTTCATCTCGGGCCGGCTCCCTCGGGGCCGGCCCCTCGACGGCGCGCCGAGCCTGAAGCGCCTCTACCAGGGAGAGGGCGCGTTCGGCCGGCCGCACAAGCCGTCGGTGTGTAAACAGCATCAGCGCTCCGACCACGAACAACCAGATGCCCGCCACGAGGGGCAAGCTGCGGGCCACATAGCCCCAAAAGGCGCCTCGGAGGGCTGATCGAGGCTGCTCTACGAGCAGCACCCCGACCGGGTCTTGAGGGTCGACGTCGGGTTCCACCCCCCAAAGCGGATAAGCGTAGAGCAGATCGCCCTCTGGAGAGCGACCCCAATAAGGCGTGCGGAGGGCCAATACCTGCGCGACAAGGCCCCGATAGGAATCCGGAACAGGCCGAAGCCGCTCGGCCGGTCGATGGCTGTAGCGAATCCGGTATCGATAGTCGACCTCCCAAAG
This sequence comes from Bacteroidota bacterium, assembly GCA_025059945.1. NCBI lineage: Bacteria > Pseudomonadati > Bacteroidota > Bacteroidota bacterium. The sequence continues at coordinate 45,134 of JANXDC010000005.1, read as the reverse complement.
CAGCTTAAGGCCGTGTCGGGAGACCAGCTCCAGCGCATAACCGCTGAGCTCTTGCGTTCCATTCCCGAGTCGAAGCGTGTTCCAGGAGACGGCTAGCTGTTCGGCCCGCCCGCGGGCCTCCTCCAAAAAGGCGCGATAGACGCCCTGCCAGTGAACAACCACGAACGCCACCAGGCCGATCGTGATGGGCAACAGCCATCCGATCGCGATCCGGTAGTAGAGGCTATGGCGAAACGGGCCGTTCAACGCCGTATTCCTCTAGAAAGCGCCCGCCACCCCTCGGGGTCCGGTAGGGGCCGCACCGGGGCGTCGCGCGCTATGCGGCCCTGGCGGACCCAGAACCGATGCGCGGCCCATTGATAGGCCCATAGGGGCCCGCCGGGACTTAAGAGCTCCTCGTTCAGTCGGGGCGTGCCCAGTCGATACAGAGCCACAGCGCGCCGCATGGCTTCAGCGGAGCCGTTCATAAGCGCGGCCCATCGGGCAGAGGCGACCTCAGGTGCGGCCTCCCATCGGACCAGCGCATTGGCCCAGCCCGCAAGCAAGGCCAGAAGCTCGCGGCGGTATCGGTGCGCCGCAGAGTCGGAGATCAGCAGCACCCACATCGGCGGGGTGCGCAACCGCTCTGCGCGCGCCAGCACGCTCCAGCCCGGTGGCACGCTGTCCAAGAGCGCAAAGCGCACCGGCGCGCGTTCCGCAAGCGGGCCAAACCGATCCGGCGGCAGCGGATCCAGCAGGGCCGCGGCGCGGCTGGGCAGCAGACCGCGTTCCAGAAGCAGGCGTTCCGCCCAAAAATGCTCTCGGCCTCCGGCTACCACAGGGATGCGATGTCGCGCCAGATCCGACCATTCTACGGCCCGACCGATTAGGATCGGATGCCGGGATGCCATGCCGAGCACGAGCGGAACGCGCCAAATCGGACGCTCGCTTTGCATCCGAACGGCCTCCAGGAAGTCCACTAATCCGGCCTGCAGCCTCCCAGAGCGCAGGGCCTCAAGCAGGGCGGCCTCCGACGGAAAGCGCCGAAACCGCAGCGCGGCTCCCTCAGGCAGCAACCCCTCAGCCTGCGCCCAGAGCAGGGGAGCAGCCAGGACCGAAGTTGTCCAGCCCACCTCTAGCTCCGTAGCCCGCGGGCCGGAGGGTGCGCATCCGAACGCGACAAGCGCCGCCAGGGGCAACCGGAGTTCGATCCTTTTATGAAGAAAGCCAATGATGCAATTTTTGGTTGACATTTTAGGATGCCGATTAACAAACCGTATGCCGCCCCTGCTCAGCTCGGTTTCTGCACCGCAGAGCGCGCCCTTTAAGGTAAAATCGGAACCCCGAACCCCCACTGGTCGCTTTCTTGCTTACCACTGGGCGGAGGCGGTTATTTTAACGAGGCCTGCTTAGGGTCTCAATGTGAACCGACGCCACACTCGAGTCGAAACGAGGCATACGGCGTGTTTCCCTTGCACGACACTATCCCCCGGCGAGAGAGCCCCTTTGTGACTTGGGTTCTGATTGCGCTTAACGCGGGGGTGTTTCTGATAGAGCTGGCCCTGCCCGAGCCCGCCCTAGAGGCCCTGGTGCACGCCCTCGGCGTTGTCCCGGCCCGTTACACGCAGCCGGGCTGGACGGCGGAGGTCGCCAACTACTGGCCTCTGCTGACCAACATGTTCTTGCACGGGGGCTGGATGCATCTGATCGGCAACATGTGGATGCTCTGGATCTTTGGGGACAACGTCGAGGATCGGCTAGGTCATGGGCGTTATCTGCTGTTTTATGTGCTGTGCGGATTGGCGGCGAGCTGGACGCATATTCTGCTGCATCCCAACTCGACGGTTCCCGCTATAGGAGCCTCGGGGGCTATATCGGGGGTCATGGGGGCTTATCTTCTGCTGTTTCCCCGGGCGCGGGTGATTACGCTTTTCCCCCTCTTCTTTATCCCGTATTTCCTGGAGCTGCCCGCCATCGTGTACTTGGGTGCCTGGTTTTTGATGCAGCTTTTCTCGGGTGCGTTTTCGATCTTGGCGCCTGGCGAAGGCGGTGGGATCGCCTGGTGGGCCCACGTAGGGGGGTTTCTGGCCGGGGCGCTGCTTGGGCCTCCGATGCGCCGGCGTCGGCGCTATTATAGGCCGTATTTTCGAGACGAGCACATCCCGATTCGGTATCTGTATCCGCGGTAGGAGGGTCTTGACTGTGGGGATTGGGGAGCTCTTTTGGCTATTTGTGCTTTTCGGGGCTTTGCAGCCTGTGATCCGGCAGCGCATGCTGGATGCGGCCCGTCAGCGGATGATCGCCCGACTTGAGGCCGAACGCGGCTCGCGCGTGATCCTGCTTGTGCATCGGCAAGAGACGATGAGCCTACTTGGCTTTCCCCTCGTGCGCTACATCGACATCCAAGACTCCGAGGAGGTGCTGCGGGCCATCCATATGACCGATCCCGACGTGCCCCTGGATCTGGTGCTGCACACCCCCGGGGGGCTTGTGCTCGCTTCTTTGCAGATCGCGCGGGCTCTTAAGGCCCATCCGGCCAAGGTGACCGTTTTTGTGCCCCATTACGCCATGTCGGGCGGCACGCTCATCGCCCTGGCGGCCGATGAGATCGTCATGAGCCCGCATGCCGTGCTGGGCCCCCTGGACCCGCAACTGGGGCAGTATCCCGCGCCCTCCTTGCTGCGCGTGGTGCAGCAGAAGCCCCTTTCGGAGATCGACGATCATACGCTGGTGCTCGCCGATTTGGCCGAGAAGGCCACCCGACAACTTCAGGAGGCTATTGTTGAGCTGCTCGGGGAACACATGTCCGCAGAGCACGCCCACGAAGTGGCCCGGCGGCTGACCGAGGGACACTGGACGCACGATTACCCCATCACCCCAAAGGCCGCTCGGGAGCTCGGTCTGCCTGTTTCCACGGACCTTCCCCCCCTGGTCTACCAGCTTATGGCGCTTTATCCGCAACCGGTGCGTCAGCGTCCTTCGGTGGAGTACCTGCCTGAGCCGCGCACTTCCCGCGCGTAGGAGGATGAAGATGCCCTGGCATCGCGATCTGGTCGGCATGCTGCTATGCATGGGGTTGGCTATGGAGGCCACAGGACAAGGCGAGCGACCCCGGGCGAGGGATTTGGGGCTGCGCCCGGGGATTTTGAGCCCCGGCCGATGGAACGCCATCACGGATGTGCCGGGTGTTCGGGTCGGGCATCGCACAATCTGGGAGGGGCAGGACGTGCGCACGGGAGTGACCGTAATCTTGCCCCATGAGGGCAACCTGTTCGAGGAGAAGGTTCCGGCCGCCGTTTGGGTGGGCAACGGTTTTGGCAAGGCGGCCGGTTTTCTGCAGGTGCGCGAGCTGGGGACGCTCGAGACCCCAATTGCGCTCACGAACACGCGCTCTGTCGGAATCGCGTGGGATGCGCTTGTCGAGTGGACGCTCCGGCAGCCCGGCAACGCCGAGGTGCGCAGCGTCAACGCCGTGGTCGGGGAGACCAACGACGGGTTTTTGCACGATATCCGAGGCGGGCATGTGCGGCCGGAGCACGTCTGGGAGGCCATCGCCAACGCCCGCTCCGGACCCGTGGAGGAGGGCGCTGTGGGCGCCGGAACGGGCACCGTGTGCTTTGGCTGGAAGGGCGGCATCGGCACGGCCTCGCGCGTGCTGCCGGCCCGCTATGGGGGGTACGTGGTGGGGGTGCTTGTGCAGACGAACTTCGGCGGCCTGCTGCAGGTCGATGGCGTTCCGGTGGGCCGTGAGCTGGGGCGGTTTTTCATGCAGGGCGAGGTGCCTTATGATCCGCCCGATGGCTCCTGCATGATCGTGGTGGCCACAAACGCCCCCGTAGACCGGGCCACGCTGGAGCGCATGGCCCATCGGGCCATCCTCGGCATGGCCCGAACGGGCTCCTTTATGGCTAATGGGTCCGGTGACTTCGTCATCGCCTTCAGCACGGCCTATCGGATTCCACATCAGGCGCCCAACCCCCCTGTGATACAGATCCCGAGCCTGCATCCGGAGGTGCTCAACCCCTTGTTTTTGGCTGTAGTCGAGGCTACCGAAGAGGCCATCTACAACAGCCTGTTTCGGGCCGTAACGGTGACGGGCTATCGGGGCCGCACTGTGGAGGCCATCCCGATTGAGCGCGTCCGAGAGGTGCTCAGGCGTTACGGGAGGCTACCGTGATCTACGAGCGTCGCCGCGATCCCCCGCTGCCCCGTATGCGTTTTTTGATGCGCATGCTCTGGCATGCCAGCGGGGCGGCTCTGCTGGTGGGGGCTGCGCTGGGCCTGGGTATGTGGGGGTATCGCGTTTTCGTCGGGCTTGATTGGGTGGACGCCTTTTTGAATGCCGCTATGATCCTGGGGGGTATGGGTCCAGTGGCCGAACTGCGTTCTCCAGCCGCGAAGATCTTCGCCGGATGCTACGCCCTTTTCTCGGGGCTTCTGTTTCTGGTCACGGCCGCGGTGCTGTTAAGTCCCCTTGTACACCGTTTTCTGCATGCCTTTCACTGGGATCCGGAGGAGGAGCCCCCCAACAGGGCGCGCAGCCGATCGGATCGGGGCTCATCGGGGTAGCGCTGCAGAAAGCGCTCCGCCATCCTGCGGGCCTCGCGCAGCCGGCCGTTTTGCGCGTAGGCGAGGGCCAGATTGAAAAGCGCGTCCGCATGCGCCGGCTCCAGGCGCACCACCTCCTCCCATTCGGCGATGGCCTCCTGAAGGCGGCCCGTTTGGGCGAGCAGAACGGCCAAATTGTTGCGCGCCTTGGCGTAATCGGGCTCTAGCGCAACAGCCCGCCGAAGGTGCGCTTCGGCCTCTTGGGGCGCTCCCAGCCGAACAAGCAAAGTGCCGAGGTTGAAGCGCGCCTCCGCTAAGCTGGGCCGCAGGCGCACGGCCTGTTCGTAACAGGTGCGCGCCTCCGCAAGGCGTCCTTTCAGCTCCAAAAGCCGGCCCAGGTTCGTGAGCGCCTCCGGAAGCTCGGGCTGGCGTCGTAGCGCCTCTTGATAGCACCGTTCCGCTTCCTTCCAGTCTCCGTCCCATTCCGCCAGGCGCGCCAGGGCCAGCAGCCGCTCCGCTGTGGGCTCAAGCGCCGCGGCCCGGGCGTAGGCCGCGCGAGCCCGGCTTCGCTCACCCCGCCATTCGTAGGCGTATCCCAGCAGGTACCATCCTTCGGCATGGCCGGGGACCTCCCGTAGCCCGCGCAGCAGGCGGTCGATGGCCCGCTCTAGGGCCCTCGTTTCGGGATGTTCGCGGGCGTAGGCAAGATAGGCGATGCCCTCGTAGACCGGATAAGCCGGATCCCGCCTGAGTTCCGCGAAGACCGGCGTAAGCTGCCCGCTGGTCCTCTGGGGCGGAGGTGTCCCGGAGGGGGGCCGATCGGGTCGGCGCGGGATGGCGTGATCCGTGAAGGCCGCATGGGGCACGGCGCTGGGCCGGATCCGGGGCATGTGGCAGGAAGTACACGGGGCCTCAGGCCCGTGCGTGGCGGCGAGCGGGCCCCGCGAGAGGCGCCCGAGGTCGTGACAGCCCTGACAGATCCGGTTGAAGTGCTCCGGACCTAATTCGCGGCTTGCGCGATGCGCGTCATGACAGCTCAGGCAATCCAGCCGCCCTCGGCTGCCTCGGAAACAGGCGCTCTGCTGCATGCGCTCCACATGGCTTGCGACCTGCACCGTGCTCGCCGAAAGGGCAGAGTCGACGAAGGCGACCCAGTAATCCGAAAGCCTCCGACCCGGTCGGTAGTCCAGCGGCCCTTTGCCCTCCCGATAGAAGGATACGGTTGTCTCCAGATGGCATTGTTGGCAGAGGTCCAGGCGCCGCTCCGGGGGAATACGCCGGGGGTTGAGGATCGTGGTGTCGGGTCCGCTTCTGGACCGCTTGCCCCCTCGGTGCAGGGCCACATGTCGTGCCCCCGGTCCGTGGCAGCGTTCGCAGCCGATGCCCAGGCTAAAGGCCTCGTATCGATTGCTCGTCTCCGGAACAGGCCTAAAATGGCCCGTGTGGCAGCCCAGGCAAGCCTGCCGGATTGGGCGGAAAAAACGCGCGTTGGCCCGCTCATAGCCTGGGCTTAGGCCCCAGCGGCCGCTCTGCGCATACCAGCTCAGGGGCAGCTGGAAGAGGTATCCGTTTTCCTCGTATAGGTATGTGCGCGCGGCGTTGCCCGAGCCCACCACGTATTGCATGGGATAGACGAGCCGATGCGTTTTGCGGCCTCGGGCATCTAGCCGGTATTCCTCCTGAAAAAACGCATCTCCCTGACGGAAGGCACGGTAGTAAAACCCCGTTCGGGGCTCATAGACGGCCTCTTGGCCGCTGAGATCCTCCACCACCCGATCCGGGGCGAGCCGGTAGAGGGCCTGCGCCTTGGGGGTGCGCCGGTACAGGGCCGCGATATCGCCGTGGCAAGAGGCGCAGACCGAATCCCCCACGAACGCATCTACGCTTTCCGGGGGTGCATCGGGTTGCGCTCCCCGGCAGCCCGCCCAAAGCAGAAAGAGCAAGCCCAACAGGCCGATAGGCTGGCTTGCGGTGCAGCGCACGAAGAGAAGTTATGCGCTCGCAGTCTGCCCTACAAGGCGCTTTTTCAGAGCAGCCCCCGGTAAGCGGCCCAGAAGATGGCGCTCACCATGGTGGCCTGGATGATGCGGCCTTGTTCGACGAGTTTCGGCAGCGCGTGCGCCGGCACGAGCTCAAGCCTGAAATCCTCCATCGGATCGCGTTTTGCGCTCGAAGTGGCCCGTGCGCCGCGGGCCAGAAACAGATGGACCCAGTTTGTGTGCGTGTGGGGGTTGAGCGCTACGCGCCCCAGAGGGAGCCACGCTTCGGCCTCGTAGCCCGTCTCCTCGCGCAGCTCGCGCCGTGCGGCCTCCAGGGGCGTCTCTCCTGGGTCCACCACACCGCCCGGAAGCTCCAGGGCGATTTCGCCCATGCCGTGCCGATAGGTCTCCAGCAAGACCGCTTCCCCCGTCGGAGTGATGGCCAGCACGTTGGCGAAGTCCGGCTGCTCGATCACGTGAAACTCCGCGATTTCGGCTCCGCTGGGCAGCCGAAGCCGATCTACGCGCACGTTCATCCACCAACGCCGAACAAGATAGCGGCGCTTTAGCACCTGCCAGGGTTGGGGCATAGGTCCTTCCGAGGTTTGCGCAAAAAAGGCAAGCCGCCCTAAGTTCGGAGCCCCTAACCGGAAAACCAACTCTATGATGGAGGTTGGGCGCGCGCTGCTTGATGCAAACTTCTGGGAGCGGCTCCTCTGGGGTGCCCTTCAGGTGGCCGTGATCCTGCTTTTGGCCTGGGCCCTTTACGGCGCCCTGATCCGGCTGCTTCGACGTTATGAGCGTCGTGCGGCCGGGCTTTCGGCTGTGGATCCGGAGCGGCAGCGCATCTACACGATCGTGACCCTGCTGCGGAGCCTGGGCCGTTATTTGGTGGGCATTTTGGCCCTGCTTTCCGTTTTGGCCGCCATCGGGATCAACATCGGCCCGATTCTGGCCGGCGCCGGCGTTGCGGGGCTGGCCATCGGCTTCGGGGCCCAAACGCTCGTAAAGGACGTCATCGCGGGCTTTTTCCTTCTCTTCGAGCGCCTTATCGCCGTAGGCGACTTGATCAACCTGCGCGGGGAGATCGGCGTCGTAGAAGAGATCGGGCTTCGCGTAACGAAGATCCGCAAGTTCAACGGCGAGCTGCTCATTGTGCCCAACGAGGAGCTGCGGTTTTTCGGCAACCGGAACCGCGACTTTATGCGGGCCGTTGTGGAGTTGGACGTGGCCTACGAGCAGGACGTGGAGCGCATCATGCAAATCCTAAACGCCGTGGCCACGCGTTGGGCCCAGGAGCGCGCCGAGATCGTGCTGGAACCGCCGGTCGTGCAGGGCATTCTGCAGTTCGGCGATTCGGGTATGCGCTTGCGCCTGAGCGCGAAGGTAAAGCCTGGGACGCAATTTGAGGCGGAGCTGGAGCTGCGCCGCCGCATTCGGGAGGCCTTCGCCGCGCACAACGTGGACATCCCGTTTCCACGCAGGATGGTCTACGTGCACGAACAACAGCCGGATTTCCGGATTCGGGAGTAGCGATGGGAAGACGACAGGTGCGGATGGACCCTCAGACGGCCCGGGAACTCGCGCCGGAGCTGATCGGCTCGGAGGTGAACGCCGTGCTGCAGGACCGTCGGGTGCTGCGGGGGCGTCTGGTGGAGGCTTCGGAGGCCGGTCTTACGCTGCGGGACCTGCGCGGGCGACGGCATCCGGTCCCCTGGCAGGAGCTGCGCGAGCTCATATGGGATGTTGTGGCGGCTTTCTAACGGGAGACCCTTCTTATGCGCGTATACCGAAGCGCGGCCGAGATAGATTTTCACCTGACTGATCTACCTCGCCGGGCTGAGCCCGGGCGCGTGCTCATGGTGCGGCCCGATTACTTCGAGGTCGCCTACGTGATCAATCCCCATATGCAGGGTCAGCTCGGCAAGGTGGACCGCGCCCGGGCCTTGGAGCAGTGGGAGGCCCTGCGCGCCGCATACGAGCGCCTGGGCTTTTCGGTTGTGGTCCTGGAGCCCGTGCCCGGACTTCCGGACATGGTTTTTGCAGCCAACCAGAGCCTGCCGTTTCAGAGTCCGGAGGGCCGGCGCCGGGTCTGGATGAGCCGCATGCACGCCCCCCAGCGTCGACCCGAGGTGCCGCACATCGAGGCCTGGTATCGAAGCGAGGGCTACGAAGTCGATCACTTCTCCGACCCCGAGGTGTCGGACTTCGAAGGGATGGGAGATGCGATCTGGCATCCGGGGCGCATGTTGCTTTGGGGGGGATACGGGTTTCGCTCCAGTCTGCGGGCTTACGAGGAGATCAGCCGGCGCTGGGGGGTGCCCGTGGTGGCCTTGGAGCTTCGGGATCCGGACTTTTACCACCTGGATACCTGCTTTTGCGTGCTCGATGAGGAGACGGTTCTGCTCTACCCGGGGGCCTTCAGCGCTGAGGGGCTTGCCCTCATGCGGCGGCTCTGGCCGCGTCTGTTGGAGGCCCCGGAGTCGGAGGCAAGGCGTCTTTTCGCCTGCAACGCGCACACGCCAGACGGCCGACACGTGCTTATCCAGCGCGGCTGCTCGGAGACCGCGCGCATGCTCACGCAGCACGGTTTTGCGGTCATTGAAGTGGACACAAGCGAGTACCTCAAATCCGGCGGTTCGGTTTTCTGCATGAAGATGATGGTCTACTGATGCGCCCCTTCGAGGATGAGATCTGGGACGAGGCGCAATGGGAGGCGTTTCTGCGCCAGCTTGAATCGCGTCGCGAACGCCACTGGGGCGCGCCCGAGGGCAGTGATCCGCTGGAGCTGCTCGGCTTAGGTCCAAGCTGGCGCCGCTGGCTTGAGCTCCCCCCTGAAGAGCCGCCTCGGTTTGCCGAAGCAGAGGAGGAAGACCTGCTCCAGTGGGGCCCGGCGCGGGATCCGCTCTACCAGCAGGCCCAAGCGCTGGGCGCGGCCGTGCTCCGATGGGCGTACCGACAGCCCATCGCGCACAAAGATGGGCCCTTTGTGCACTTCGTCGATCAAGTCCTGCAGATCGCCGCCCGACTGGCGGCCGCCTACGGGTTGGGATGGGAGCGAGAGGTGCTGGGCGGGGTGATCGCCTATCACCGCCGAGCCCTAGAGCACGCCAACGGGGCCCTAGAGGGGCTCCATGAGCTCCCGAAGCGACCCGGCCGCATCGACCGGGCCCGATATCGGAGCTGGGCCGAGGCGCTTCTGGAGCTGCGCAACGCCCTGGCCCTGCGCTTGGAGGCCCTGCGGGAGCGCTTCGCCGCGGGCTTGGAGGGGCCGTTTTGGGATCTGTGAGGTTCGTTGCGAGCCCGTTACAGTTGCCTTTTGTGCGCCTAGAGGGCTTGTTTGTGATCGTATCCAAACGCGTCAGGAGAGAGCCATCATGCGCGCGCGCATCGGGTGCATGCTGCTTGTGGGCTTTCTGTGGGGATCATCTGCAGGGGCCCAGGAGGTTTCCCGATACAAACAGCCCTCTTCGGACATCGTGGCGCTATTGGAGGCGCCTTCACCGCCCTCGGTGCAGCTGAGCCCAGATGGGCGATGGCTTCTGCTCATGGAACGCCCGACGATGCCCACCATCGGGGACTTGGCCCAGCCGATGCTGCGCCTGGCCGGTGTGCGCATAAACCCCCGCACAAACGGGACCTTTCAGACGCAATTCATCGTGCGTCTTACGCTTCTGGACCTGCAGCGCCGCCTTATGCAGCCGGTGGAGCTTCCGCCAGAGCCCCGGATCGGCTTTGTGTCTTGGTCCCCCGACGGACGCCGGATCGCCTTCGTACAGCAGGACTCCGAAGGGCTAGCCTTGTACGTAGCCGACCCCCTTACGGGCCGCTCCCGACGTTTGGAGGTCGGGCGTTTAAACGGCTCGCTTGGGCAGCCGTATCAGTGGCTCGGCGGGGATCGGCTTCTGTGCTGGGTGGTGCCCGAGGGCCGCGGAAAGCCGCCTGCGCCGCCTGAAGTGCCTGAGGGGCCGCGCGTGCAGGAAACGGCCGGCCGGCAGGCCCCGGTGCGTACCTTCCAAGATCTACTCAGCTCTCCGTATGATGAGGCCCTCTTTGAGTACTACTTTACCGCTCAGCTCCTGGAGCTCGACCTTGCTACAGAGCGCGTTTCCTTGCTGGGAGAGCCGGGCATCTTTGATGAGGTTGAGCCCTCTCCGGATGGCCGATATCTGTTTGTGGCCCGCATCCTGCGGCCGTACAGCTACTTTGTCCCCTACGGCAGCTTTCCGCGCCAGCTTGAGATCTGGACGCGCCCCGGGGGCGTGCGACTGCGCACCCTGGCTCTGCTGCCTTTAGCTGAGGACACTCCGATCGGGGGGGTGCGCAAAGGGCCCCGTCAGGTGCGCTGGGATCCCACGCATCCGGCCCGGCTGCTCTATGTGGAGGCCCTTGATGAGGGGGATCCGCGTCGTCGCGTCCCCCACCGGGATCGGCTGGTGGCCTGGGAGGCGCCCTTCGAAGCTCAGCCCCAGGAGTGGCTGCGCACGGAGTTTCGGCTCACCGGCCTACAGTGGACCGAACGAGGCGATGGGCTTTTGGTCACTGAGCTGGACCGGCCTACGCGCAAAACGCGCACCTTCTGGTACGATCCGCGCAACCTGTCCGCTCCGCCCCGGTTGCTTTTTGACCGGCTCACGGAGGACCGCTATAACGACCCCGGCCAATGGGTGATGCGCACCCGGCCTGACGGACAACGCTTCATCCGGCAATCCCCCGACGGCCGCTACGCTTACCTCATCGGGGCCGGGGCCACGCCACGCGGAGAGTATCCGTTTCTGCGCCGGATCGATTTGCGCACGTTTCGAACCGAGGAACTCTTCCGCAGCGCCGATCCCTACTACGAGATGCCCATCGCGCTACTCGATGAGCGCCTTCTGCTCACCAGCCGCGAGTCCGCTTCGGAGCCCCCGAACTACTTCCTGCGCGATCTGAGAAGCCGAACCGCGGTGGCCTTGACGCATTTTCCCGATCCGCAGCCAATTTTCCGCAAGGTCCGCAAGCAGCTCATCACGTACCGACGCAAAGACGGCATCCAGCTTTCGGGCACCTTGTACCTGCCCCCCGACTACCAGCCCGGAGAACGTCGCCCGGCCTTCATTTGGGCCTATCCCATCGAGTTCGCCACGGCCGATGCGGCCGCGCAGGTCTCTGGATCCCCGAACCGGTTTACGCGCGTATCTGGGGCTTCCCACCTGTTCCTGGTGCTCAAAGGGTACGTGGTCTTGGATAACGCCGCCATGCCCATTTTGGGCGGGCAGCGAGCTAACGACACCTTCCTTGAGCAGCTCATCTTGAACGCCGAGGCTGCCATCCGTGCCCTCGACAGCCTGGGAGTAGCCGATACGCGCCGCCTCGGGGTGGGAGGGCATTCTTACGGCGCCTTCATGACGGCCAATCTGCTGGCGCACTCGGAGCTGTTTCGAGCGGGGATCGCCCGCAGCGGCGCCTACAACCGCACGCTGACCCCGTTTGGCTTTCAAAACGAAGAGCGAACCCTCTGGGAGGCGCCCGAGCTCTACGTGCGCCTGTCTCCGTTTATGCACGCAGATAAAATCAACGAGCCCCTGCTGCTCATCCACGGGGATGCCGACAACAACGCGGGCACCTTCCCTATTCAGTCGGAGCGCATGTACCATGCGCTTAAGGGCCTGGGCAAGACGGCGCGTCTGGTGCAACTGCCCCTAGAGAGCCACGGCTATGCGGCGCGGGAGTCTGTTTTGCACGTGATTCAGGAGATGATCGAATGGATGGACCGCTTCGTGCGCGGTAGCCCGATCGGATCAGGCGGCCAGTAGCCGTTTTATCGGCCCCGAAGCCTCATAAGGCGTTCTAGGAAGCGCTCGAGCTCATAGCCGTCCACCGCAAGACCAGCCCGAAAGGTCTGGTTCGGAAAAAACTCCAATAGCCCGGCCCGTAAAGTGAGCAGCACAGCCTTGCGGTGAGGATGTTCGGCGGGCACATCGAGCGGCTCCGGAAGCGCCCGCTCTGAGATCGGAATCCGGAGCCGCTCGATCGCCTGAGCGCCCAGGACAGCTAGCACCAGTCGGGTCGTGGGCAGTTGCGGTGACCAATCCGGGGGCAGCCGCAACCGCCCCCGCAGCTCAGGCAGCCGATCTTCGATCAGCCGCAGGCATTCCGAGACGGTTAGCTCGGCGCGCAAGAGCAGCCGTTCGGCTTCCCACGGGCTCAGCGTTCGGGGTGCGGATCCCGAACAGCCCAGCAACCCAAGTCCCCAAAGGAGCAGAACGGCCTGTCGCATAGACTTTCCCCCGGGCGCGGCTTGTGGCTATCTTGGGCGCGGCCAAAGGGCCTCTGCGAATATAGGATCTGCCGATGGATAAACCCCTTACCGCGCCTCAAATTCAGATGGTGGATCTCCTGGGGCAGCATCGCCGCATCCGCGATGAACTCTTACGGGCCATCGAGGAGGTGCTCGACGGGGGGCAATACATCCGGGGTCCCCAGTGCGAGCGCTTTGAGGCGAATTTGGCCGCCTATCTGGGCTGCCGGTATGCGATCGGATGCGCTAGCGGCACAGACGCGCTGTTGATCGCGCTTATGGCCATCGGCTTAAGGCCGGGGGAAGAAGTCATCACGACGCCCTTTACCTTCGTGGCCACGGCCGAGATGATCGCCCTGCTCGGGGCGCGGCCCGTATACGCGGACATCGATCCGCGCACCTTCAACCTGGATCCGGCCGATGTGGCCGCGCGCATTGGCCCGCGTACGCGCGCTATCATTCCCGTGCACCTCTACGGGCAGCCGGCGGATATGGACGCCATCCTGGATTTGGCCTCCCGTCATGGCCTGTATGTGATCGAAGACGCGGCCCAGGCCATAGGGGCCGAATGGCGGGGCCGTAAGGTGGGCACCCTGGGGCACGTTGGCTGTATCAGCTTCTTCCCCTCCAAAAACCTGGGCGCCCTCGGCGATGGCGGCGCGGTCGTGACAAACGACCCTGGGCTAGCCCAGCGTATGCGCATGATCGCCAACCACGGGGCGCGCATCAAGTATCACCACGAACTTGTGGGGCTCAACTCCCGGCTTGACACGCTGCAAGCGGCCCTGCTGGACGTTAAGTTGCGATATCTGGAGGCTTACCTGGCCGCCCGCCAGGAGGCAGCCGCCCGCTACGACGCCCTGCTGGCGGATATCCCGGAGATCGTCTTGCCGTTTCGGGACGAGCGCGCCCGGCATGTGTTTCACCAGTACACGATTCGGGCCTCTGATCGCGACCGGCTTCGGGCCTTTTTAGAGGCGCGCGGCGTGCCCACTATGATCTACTATCCCCTTCCCCTGCACCTACAGCCCGCCTACCGGCACCACGGCTACGCCGAGGGGGATTTCCCCCAGGCCGAGCGCGCGGCGCGCGAGGTGCTCTCGCTGCCCATGCACACGGAGCTCAACGAAGCGCAGCTGCAGCACATCGCAGATAGCATCCGGGCCTTCTACGGGCGCTGACCATGGATCGGGTGCGATTGGCCCATGTGGGGATGGGCTATTGGGGGCGTCAGGTGCTGCGCAACTTCGCCGCCTTGCCGGAGGTGGAGCTCCTGTGGGTCTGCGATCTGAATCTGGATCGCCTCCGGGAGCAGCTCGGTGAGCGCGCACAGGTGCGCGTTACTAGCCGCTTTGAGGACGTGCTGGCGGACCCGCGCGTGCAGGCCGTCTCCATCGCCGCGCCCACGGAGTGGCATTTTGAGATGGCCCGACGCGCCCTGGAAAGCGGCCGCGATGTGTTCGTGGAAAAGCCCATGACGCTCACCGTAGAAGAGGCCCAGCGCCTGGTGGAGCTTGTCGAGCGCACGGGGAGGATCCTCATGGTGGGCCACCTGCTACTGTATCATCCGGCTTTTGTGTACGCCGAATCCCTTATCGAGCGAGGCGAGCTGGGGCTTTTGTATTACCTGTACAGCACGCGGGTGAACCTGGGCATCGTGCGCCGGCACGAAAACGCCTTCCAGAGCCTGGCCCCGCACGATATCGCGCTAGCCCTCCGCTACCTGCGGGACCGCCCCGTGGCCATCTCCGCGCACGGGCAAAGCTTTCTGCAGCCCGGCATAGAGGATGTGGTCTTCGCCACGCTGTACTTCGAATCCGGTCGCATCGCGCACCTGCATACCTCTTGGCTGGATCCCCACAAGATCCGGCGCGTTACGCTTGTGGGCAGCCGCAAGATGCTGGTCATAGACGACGTGGAGGCCGTGGAGAAGGTCCGCATATACGACAAAGGGGTGGACGTGCAGCCTACGGAGCCTAAGCCCTACGCCACCTATACGGAGGCCATGACGGTGCGCGACGGGGACATCTACATCCCCCGTATCCCCATGCAGGAGCCGCTTCGGTTGGAGTGCGAGCACTTCGTCTGTTGCGTGCGGGAGCGCCTGCGGCCCAAGAGCGACGTCTACGACGGCCTGCGCGTAGTGCAGGTGCTGGAGGCCGCCAAGCGCTCCCTGCAGACGGGCCGCACAGAACCTATAGCGGCCCTCTAGGGCAGCCGCTCGTAGACGCTTTGTAGCAGGCGCGCCTCAAACTCCCATCGGTAGACGTCGAAGACGGCTCGGGTGCGCTCGCGCCAGCGCCGACGGGCGGCATCATCGGTCCGCATGCGCTCTATGGCCTCGCGCAGCATCTCCGGATCACGCGGGTCGACAAGCAGCCCCACGTCGAAACCCGCCACTATGGCGCGGATTTCGGGCAGATCGCTGGCCAACACGGGCAGACCGGCCATGAGGTATTCAAACAGCTTGTTGGGCAGCGCGTAGCGGTGATTTAAGCAGGTGTCCTCAAGCAGGCTGACGCCCACGTCGGCTGAGGCCGTGTACGCGAGCAGTTCCGCGGGGGCAACAGGGTCCAAAAACCACACGCGTCCGCTTAAGCCCAGGCGCCGGGCCCGCTCTTGTAGAGGGCCCCTCAGAGGGCCTTCGCCAAGTAAAACCAGGTGGGCATCGGCTAGATTAGCCCGCCCGAAGGCCACAAGGAGCCGCTCCAGGCCGCGGCCGCGCTGCATATGCCCTTGATGCAGAAACAGGAAGGCCTCCGAGGGCAGCCGGAGGCGCTCCCGCAACCGCCGGCTCGGAGGGACAGGGCGGTAAGCTGGAACGTTGCGCACCACAAGCGGCTTGGGGATCTCGTACCGAAGCGCAAGCAGCTCGGCGATGCCTTCGCTTACGGTGAAAACCCAATGGGCGCGTCTGATGTAGCGTGCCTCCAGGGCGCGCCAAAAGGCCCGCACCCAGGGGCGGCCGACCGTAGCCGCGACGTCCGGATATAGCTCGCGCGCATCGTATGTGAGCGCAGCACCCCATCGGTCTGCGGCCCAGGCGCAGGCCGGAAGGCTGTATAGGTCCAGGGCCTGATACAGCTCAGCCGGCAGGGCGCCTAGCAGCCGCCGCGCGGCCCGATCGTGGGCCCAGAAACGGGCTGGGCCCCGGTCAAAGCGCGTCGTAAGCCGGTGTACGGGCCAAGGGCCTTGAGCCTGGGCCGCGTCGTAGCCCACTAGATGCACCTCCCATCCCAAGGCCTCTAGCAGCTCCGCCTCCCGCAGGGTGCGGCTGTCGCGGAGCGCAGGCCCCAGGCCGAGCAAAACGGCTCGCGGACGGGATCGAGGTGCCCCCGTTACCATACGAATCACGGCACAAGCGCATACAATCTGTGCGCAACCCCCTAAGCCGCAGCCCGACGGACGCCCTCTAGATCCGGTAGCCGGCCCAGAGGGCGCGCACCGAGCTTCGAAGATAATACGTCCTTCGGGAACCGAGGCAGCTTCGGCCGCTATCTTTGCCTTGATGCGCGCAACTACGCTCTGGTATGCGCCGTGGGTGTTTCCGGGCGACAGGGCCCCGATTCGGGAGGGCGCGGTGCTGTTGGACTCCGAAGGCCGCGTGCTCGCCGTAGGGCCTTATCGCGCGCTTCGGAGCCGTTTCTCGGGCGCCTCGGTTTGTCCGGTGGAGGGCGCGCTGGCGCCGGGGTTTGTGAACGCGCACGTGCACCTGGAGCTATCCCATCTGCGCGGTCGCATTCCGGCCGGCCTGGGTTTGGCCGGCTTTATCCGCTCTCTGCAGGCTCAACGCGATGGCGCGGCCTCTGAGGTGCGCCGGGCCGCCATAGAGGAGGCCATTCGAGCCTTGCAGGCCGAAGGCGTGGTGGCCGTTGGGGACATCGGCAACGGGGTTGAGGCCTGGGGTCCGGCCTGTGCGCTGGGCATGCGCGGGGTCTTCTTTCTGGAGCGCTTCGGCTGGGACCCAGAGCGGGCTCAAGAAATCTTCCGGAAGGCCCGGCAGCAGCTGCGGGCCGGATGCCTAAGAGGAGATCCGGGGCGCCGATACGCCTTAACGCCGCATGCCCTTTACTCGACCTCGGAGCTCCTGATTAGGCGTATTCTGGCCGAAAACGCCCGCCTTGGGCTTCCCTGTAGCCTGCACATGCTCGAATCCGAAGCCGAACGCGAGCTCTTCACCTCGGGCGGGGGCTCCCTGGCCGAGTTGCTTCGGGCGCTGGGGGCCGATCTGAGCGGCTGGCGTCCGCCCCGAGAGAGCCCGCTTCTCTGGCTTCTGCGGTGGGTGCACCCTCGACAGCGCCTTTTGCTTGTGCACATGACCGTGGCCCAACCGGAGGAGCTTGATCTTTTGAGGCGTTTTCCTCGCGTGGCCGTTGTGCTGTGTCCGCGTTCCAATCGCTACATCGAAGGCCGCATGCCTCCGCTTACGGCCCTTCTGGACCGGGGTGTTGGGGTGGCGGTGGGAACCGACAGCCTGGCCTCGAATAGCCGGCTTTCGGTATGGGCCGAACTGCAGGAGCTCGGACAGGCCTTCACGGAGCTCACGCTGGAGCAGGCTATCCGGTTGGCCTCCTGGAATGGGGCCCGTGCTTTGGGGCTGGGGCGTATCTTGGGCGCGCTGCGCGTAGGGCGCCGACCGGGGTTGGTGGCCTTGGAGGGCGATCTAAAGCACTGGCGCGAACCCGGGGCCGTGCAGGCAAGGGCGCTACATCTGGGGACGAACAGCTAGGGAAGACTGCGATGCATTCGCCTGAGCTCACGGGCCTTGCATGGTGGGCCCGCCTGCGCCTTTGGGGCTCTTTTGTGAGGTTTTCGCATACCGTTTTCGCCTTGCCCTTCGCGCTGGCCAGCTTGGCTGTGGCCTTTCGGGGAAGGCCCTTTGAGGGGCGCGTGCTTGCGCTGGTGCTTTTGGCCATGGTGACGGCCCGCAGCGCGGCCATGGCCTTCAACCGCATCGTAGACCGCGAATACGACCGGCGAAACCCCCGGACGGCCATGCGAGAGCTGCCCTCGGGCCGGCTGTCTTTGCGTGCGGCCTGGGGGTTTTTTGCCATAAACGCGGCGGGTTTTCTTCTGGCCGCGGCGCTCATCAGCCCCCTGTGTTTGGCGCTCGCCCCCGTCGCTTTGGCGGTGTTGCTGGGCTATTCCTATAGCAAGCGCTTTACCGCGCTCTCCCATTTCCTGTTGGGCGCCGCCTTGGGTTTAGCCCCAGTCGGGGCGTGGCTAGCTGCGATGGGGCGCCTAGAGCCCGCGCCCGCGCTGTTGGGGGCGGCCGTGTTGTTCTGGGTAGCAGGTTTCGACATCCTTTACGCCCTGCAGGATGTGGATTTCGACCGGCAAGCGGGGCTTTACAGCGTGCCGGCCCGAATCGGGATCCGGCCGGCGTTGCGCATCTCGGCCGCGTCGCATGGGCTTTGTGCGCTTCTGCTAGCCGGCTTCGGGCTGCAGGCCCAGCTTGGCCTGTACTTCTGGATCGGATATGCAGGCTTCCTCTTGGCGCTTCTGCGCCAGCATCGGCTTGTGAGCCCGGAGGACCTCTCGCGCCTGGATCAAGCCTTCTTTACGGCCAACGGATGGGCTAGCCTGTGGATCGGGGCTTGGACGATTCTGGACGTGCTGCTGACATAGAAGCTGAGGGAACCTAAACGCCGAAAGGCGTTTCCTACAACAATAGAAGGAGGCAACAAGAATGCGAGCGCTGCCCTTGCCCCCGCACTTTGATCCGGAGCGCGTGGGGGCGCTTTGGAAAGTCGACTACGAGGCCCTGGCGCAGGCCGCGCGCCAGTGGGCCCGCGCCTACGGAATCCGGCCGGCGGTCGAAGATCGGTTCCGTGTGGCGCTGCTTCTGGTGGATGTGCAGAACACGTTCTGTTTGCCGGACTTCGAACTCTTCGTCCGCGGCCCCTCCGGCATGGGGGCGGTGGAGGACAACCGCCGGTTGGTCGCGTTCTTGTACCGGTGCCTGCCTTGCGTCACGCAGGTTGTGCTCACGCTCGATACGCACCAGGCGGCGCAGATCTTTCACAGCCTCTTCTGGGTGGATGCCGAGGGTCGGCATCCGGACCCCTACACGCAGGTGACGGCCGAGGAGGTGCGAAGCGGCCGTTGGCGTCCGAATGCGGCCTTGGCTCCTGTTCTGGGAGTGGAGGAGGAGCGCCTAGCGCGACATGCCCGGTATTATACGGAGGCCCTGGAGCGCGCAGGCAAGTACGTGCTCACGATCTGGCCCTATCACGCCATGCTGGGCGGAGTGGGACATGCCCTGGTGCCGGCCGTGGAGGAGGCGGTCTTCTTTCACGCTGTTGCGCGCTACAGCCAACCCGACTTCCGTATCAAGGGTCGGCATCCCCTTACGGAGCACTACTCGGCTTTCGGCCCCGAGGTGCACACGGGAGCCGACGGGGAGCCCTTGGGCGCGGTGGATCAGGAGCTCATCGATCGGCTCTTGAGTTTTGACGCCATCTTGGTCGCAGGACAGGCCAAAAGCCACTGCGTGGCCTGGACGGTAGAGGACCTGCTAGCACGCCTTCCGGATCCGGCCTTGGCCCAGCGGGTATATCTTCTTGAAGACTGCGCCTCGCCCGTCGTGGTACCAGGCGCGATCGATTACACCGAGGCCGCGGAGGCTGCTTATCGGCGCTTTGCCGAGGCCGGCGCGCACCTGGTTCGCAGCACCACGCCCATGGAGGACTGGCCGGGCCCGATCAAGGAGCTCTTCGCTTAAAGAGGGCCCTATCCGGAGGGCCGGGGCACAAGAAACCAGTACGTTCGCTCCGGGCCGAGTAGAAGCCAGTAAGCCTGCCCGCGCCGCAACGTCTGCGCGCTCTGGGCCCACAGGGAGCCATTGGGAAGGTATATGCGCACCCGAACCGAAAGGTCGTCCTCCCCGAAGCCGTAGAAGTCCACAGGAGGGGCGGCCTCCTCAAAGCGTAGCGTGGGTGTCTTTAGGGATCCGTAGCCCGTCTCAAAGTGCACCTGTAGCGGTGGGGTTCCATCGGCTAGGTGCACGACCTGCACCAACAGGTGCGCTTCGCGCGCCTCCAGAAGCCGCCGCTCATCGAACCGGCGCAGCGCGGGCTCACCCCCTCGGCGGTATAGCATAACGGCGTACGCGGCCCGCCAG
Organism: Bacteroidota bacterium; assembly: GCA_025059945.1. Classification (NCBI taxonomy): domain Bacteria; kingdom Pseudomonadati; phylum Bacteroidota; species Bacteroidota bacterium. Next base: position 25,225 of record JANXDC010000005.1, on the reverse strand, counting down.
GTCGTATCCGGAATCCAGAGCGCCTGGCGCAACACCGGTTCCCCCCGGACCCGGCGCAGCTCGATTTGGTGCGCGCCTGCGGGCACCGAAAGATATCGGGAGGCCCCACCGGGGGGCAGCGCCTCCGCCCAGAGCGCCGCCTCCCAGCGCGCCTCTATGGGTCCCAGAAAGTCGGCCAGGTGTAGCAGCCGCACGCGCGCCAGCTCCCGGTGCAGGGGCTGATCGAAACCCGTAAAGGCGGGGGTGCCCGCCTCATAAAGGCACGCCCCCGCGCTGAGGCTTAAGAGCGCGATAAGCGGGCGCGGGCCCATCCGTTTAGCGAAGCGCGGCCAAGGCTTCCAAGATAAACGGGTTGTGGCGGCGTTCGGCCCCGATTGTGCTCGGGGGGCCGTGTCCGGGATAGAACCGCACGGCATCCCCCAAGGGCAGCAGCTTGCGCACGATGCTCTCCAGAAGCTGCTCGTATGAGCCCCGCCAAAGGTCCGTGCGCCCGATGCTGCCTTGAAAGAGCACATCGCCACTGATCAGCAGCTGATTTTCGGGGTCGAAAAAGCATACGCTGCCCGGCGAATGCCCCGGGGTGTGCAGGACTTGCCAGCGGGTGCGACCAAAGCAAATATGCTCCCCTTCGGCAAGCCAGCGGCCAACGGGGGGCGAGGCCTCCACCTGAAGGCCGTAAAGACGGCCGATCTCCTCCAGCTGCTCCAGTAGCGGGGCGTCCTCCGGATGCAGCTCCGGGCTCAGGCCGAAGCTTTCGGCGATGAAGCGGTTGCCCAGCACGTGGTCTAAGTGCCCATGCGTATTGAGCAGGCGCACGGGCCGCAGGCCTAGCTCCTGGATCCGGCCGAGCAGACGCCTGCGTTCTTCGGCTGTCCAGCAACCCGGATCGATGATCACAGCCTCTCGGGTCTCATCCCAGACGAGCAGGGTGTTTTCGGCAAAGGGGTTGTAAGTGAAAACCTCGACTTGCAGCATATCGCGTGCTCCGGAAACCTGCGCGATCTTTCAGACGAAGAAGACACAAGTCGGTGCGGAGGCGCAAGATGGACCGTTGGCGTCTGTTATGGGTCGACGATGAGATCGAACTGCTGCGGCCGCACGTTTTGTTCCTGGAATCCAAGGGCTACGGCGTGCGCACCGCCTCCAACGGCCAGGACGCGGTCGTGCTCGTAGAACAGGAGCCCTTTGACCTCATCCTGCTCGATGAGCAGATGCCCGGATGGGGGGGGCTAAGAACGCTGGAGGAGATCAAGCGCCGCCGGCCGGGTGTTCCGGTCGTGATGGTCACGAAGAGCGAAGAAGAGCATCTCATGGACGCCGCCATCGGGGCGCAGATCGCCGATTACCTCATCAAGCCCGTCAACCCCAACCAGCTGCTGCTTGTCTGCAAACGCCTTCTGGAGCGGCATCGGCTGCAGCAGGAGCGGGTGCTCTTCTCGTATCGGCAGGAGTTCGCCGAGTTAAGCGCGGCTATTGAAGAGGCCGACTCCTTTGCCGCCTGGGCGGAGCTATACCAACGTCTGGTGCGCCGCGATCTGGAGCTGGAGCACGGAGACGAGGCTCTTCGACAGGTGCTGGAGGAGCAACGCGCAGAGGCCAACCGAGCCTTCGGGCGCTTTATAGAGCGGGTCTATCCGGAGTGGGTGCATGCGGATTCGGACAGACGCCCTCCCATGTCTCCGGATGTGCTGCGGCGCTGGGTTGCGCCCCTGCTTGGTCGGGGCTGGCCCGTGGTGTGGTTTGTGATCGATTGCCTGCGCTACGATCAGTGGCTCGTTTTCGAGGAGCTTTTGCAACCGTACTTTCGCATTCAGCGGGAGCTCTATCTGGGCATTCTACCCACGGCCACGCCTTATGCGCGAAACGCGCTCTTTTCCGGTCTTTTTCCGGCCGACATCGAACGTCGGTTTCCGGATTTTTGGCGGAGCGCCGAAGAGGACGAATGGAGCCAAAACCGCCGCGAAGACGCGCTCCTGGAGGATCAGCTCAAGCGGCTGCGCATAGGGGTGCGCGCACGCTATGAGAAGGTCCTGAGCTCCGCCGAGGGCAAAAGCCTCCTGCAACAGGCCTCCGCGCTGTTACAGGGGGAACTGGCCGCGGTTGTGGTGAACTTTTTGGACATCCTGGCCCACAGCCGGGCCGATTCGAACGTGCTGCGCGAGCTCCTGCCGGATGAGCGCGCCTATCGGAATCTGACGCGCACGTGGCTGGAGCACTCCTGGCTCTATGAGCTCTTGCGGTGGCTTGCCGAGCAGAAGGTGCATCTGGTGATCACGACCGATCACGGGGCCGTGCGCGCCCTGCGCGACACAAAGGTCATCGGGGACCGGGACACGAGCACAAGCCTCCGCTACAAGTACGGCCGCAACCTCAAATGCGACCCGAAACACGCCATCTTCGTTAAGGATCCTTTCACGTACCGGCTGCCCCGGCGCGGTGTCAACACGAACTACATCTTGGCCAAAGAGGACTACTACTTCGTGTATCCGACGCAGTACCACCGGTATCAGCAGCAGTACTACGACACCTTTCAGCACGGCGGGGTGTCTCTGGAGGAGATGCTCCTGCCGGTGGCCGTTCTGGAGCCACGCGGGCCTTAGGGGCGGCTGTAGCCGAAAGTCCGTTCCACCGTATTGCCCGCCCGATCCGAGATGCGCACGCGGATCTCATGCCGGCCCGGCGGCCATTCCCTCGGGGGCGGAAGCCGGATCCCCCCGGCTTCGGGGTCGTACACGGGGATCTGGCGTCTTCCGTTGATCCAGAGGCCTAGGGCCCTGTCGTCGATCCCGGAGCGTTCATCCCAGATGCGTACAAGCAGGGGCTGCGCGCTCGCTCTAGGAGGAGGGCGGAAGCGGACCTGCGGGGGCAGGGTGTCGCGCATGGCCCGGAAGCGGCCCGGAAGCGAGCTGGCCGCCACAAGCGTTTCTCCCTCCCAGCGGGAGCCCACGTAGCGCCAGCCCGATCCCACCTGACGGTATAGGCCCCAACTCCGATCACCTGCTGCGGCTCCCTCGGGCCGTAGGATGACCTGGAAGGAGTCCGCCAGAAGCGGTGTGGGAAACTCCACCAGCAGCTCATTGGGCTCTGCGCTGTGCAGCCCGATTAAGCCTTCTCCGAACAGGGAGGGCCGGAAAAAGCGCACCCACCCCTGGCCTTCAAAGCTTGGAATCGTGAGCTCGCGCTGAGCCGGAACCGGAAACAGCCGCAGGTCCAGTCGGCGGCGTTCGCCATCTAGGGTCGTCCACTCCAGGGCTACGGGCCTCGGATGAACGGGCCAGCGCAGTAGCGCCCGCCCGTTGGTCGGTCGGTACAGGCGTCGGCTGGAGTCGGCGTATACGACCACAAGCGCAGGGCTCGCCTCCGGAAGCGTGATCCAGGCTAGCTCCTGCTCTGTCGCCTCTATGAGCGGACCGGGGCCCGTTTGCGGCCGGAGCGTCCGAGCCCCCCAGTCCGCCGGGGGGACCTCCGGAGGGATGGGATCGGCGACTTCCAGCAGGCCCTCAAGCGCGCTTTCGTTTCCCCAGACGTCGCGGGCGATGATGCGCAACCGATGTCTGCCCGGGGGCAACCGGAGCACGCCCGTGCCCACGTAAGCCGCAAGCGGGTTGGCCGGATGCCGCCACAGGCGCACAAACGGACGGCCTGTGCGCACGCGCAATCCGTAGTCGCGATCCAGATCATAAGCCGCCTGATGGCGGTAGGGGATCTGATGGAGGTTGCGGGCGAAAACCCGCCGGCCCTCCACCCAGAGCTCCAGTTCCGGAACGGCCAACCGATATCCGGAATGCTCCATGTAGTCGATGACCTCCACGGCCAGCCCCACGGCCCCCTGTACGCGCAGCGGCGGAGCAGGGCGAATCGGAGCAAAACGGCTTCTGCGCAGCGTCCAAACGTATGGTTCCGTCGTCCCCATCACGCGCGAGGAGTCCGAAAGCGGTAGCACAGCCAGCCTGTAGAAGACCGGCGGCATGCGGTCGCGCACGCCGCCTAGCCCGTAGCGCAACGGGTCAACGGCCACATCCCCGGGGGCGCGATACTCCAGGTGCAGATGCGGGGGGCCCGATCCCGTATCCCCGGAGTAGGCGATCACCTGACCGGCCCGGACCGGGAAGGCGTAAGGGGGGAGTTTGCGCGCCACCCGGTAGCTCCAGCTCTGCCGCTGCAGGCGCGCCACCAGCGAATCCAACTCCCCGGCGAACCGCTCCAGGTGCGCGTACACGGAGCGGTAGCCGTCAGGATGCGTGATGTAGAGCACCTTACCGTAACCGTACGGGCTTACGGCCACGGAGTCGACGTAACCGTCGGCTATGGCGTAGACCGGATACCCTGTGTGCCGATTGGTGCGGATGTCGATGCCCATATGGAAACGGTTTTCCCGGTCCGAGCCAAACCCGGATCCCAGCAGCCGGCTGGCGTCGGTGGGCCACAGCAGGGATTGGGCGTATAGGTCTGCGCTGGCAAGAAGTAAAAACAGAGCCGCAATACGCATCCGCATGGTGTGCTAACAGGGGGGCCTACCGCCGCAGGCGGACCTGCACGACATAGTTGCGCGGCGGCGCCAGCAGAGCGGGCCGCTCCACGTAGTAGTATTCGAGGGCGTTGCGCACGATCAGGTTCATCGTCCAGGGCCCTCGGCCATAGCCCAGGCGCAGGTCCAGGACGCGGATGGGCACGATCACCTGTACGTCCTCCACGAAGCGGGCGAACTCGGCGTCCACGCGCTCCATTTTGCTCAGGTATCGGAAGTCCATCCCCAGGCTCCAGGGCTTGCTTTCGGCTTCGAGCGTCCAGAGGAGCAGATGGCGGGATCGGAAGGCCAGCGCTTGCTCGATGGGCCCGGACCGGTCCACGGGGTCCATGTACGTATAGCCCAGGCGCGTGCGCAGCCAGGTTCGGGGGGAGGCCTCAAGCTCCGCCTCCAGGCCCCGAATACGGGCCTGCGTGACGTTTTGAAACTGGAAGGCTCCGCCGCGCAGCCCGGCAAGCCCCCGTTGAAACCGGGCTTCGATGAGGTCGCGGTACACGTTCCAAAAGCCGGCCAGATCGGCCTGCAGCCAGGGGGCGGGGGTCCAGCGGGCTCCGAGTTCCCAGGAGAGGCTCCGTTCGGGTCGCAACCGAGGGTTGGGGGCCAGCGGAAGGAAGCCCTCATCTTTTACGTAACGCTCCGCAATCGAGGGGACTCGAAAGCCATGTCCGTAAGAGGCCCGCAGGGCCAAGGCCGTTGAGGCTGTCCACACGAGGGAAGCTTTGGGGCTGAGGCGCGTATACGTGAGCTCCCCCGTAGGGTACCAGTCCAGGCGGATCCCGAAAGTGGGTTTGAGCGCAGGGCCAAGCTCCGGCAGCTCCCACTGCAGAAAGGCGGCCAGATTCGGTTGGGTGCGGAATCGGAGGCCCTCCTGGCCCCGATAAAAACCTGATCGCACAAAGCCCACCTCGCCGCTCAGGCCGGCCGTCAGGGTGCCCAGTCGCTCCGGTTGCCAGGTGCTCTGCTCATCGAAGCCGAGCACGTGCAGTCGGGTCGCGTTGGAGTCCCGGCGCGCCGGATCGGGCGAGTTCAAAGGCGTGACCCAGTTGAAGTAGTAGCGCAGGCGCAGCAGGTGGAAGGTTCTGGCGTTGGGCAGCCAGGTGAGCACGGGTATGAGGCTACTCTGCACGGTGCGGTTGTGGTTGTTGCCCCCCGTGGCCCGATCGGTTTCGTAGACTAGGGCGTTGCGGGCGTTGTCCCAGAAGTAGAAGGTCCGCGCCTGGCTGCGGATGGCCGAGCCGTAAAGGTCCCATTTCCAGCGTGGCCCCCACCGGCCGGTGAGTCGGCCGTAGGCCCGAAGCCGGAACTCGTCGTTGTCCTTGCGGAACCCCTCGTCGCGTTGCACCGTAAGCGAGGCCCAGTAGCCGAACTCGGGACGGGGCCGGTGGCTGTGGCCGAGCACAAGCCCGGAGAAGAAGCGAAACCGGCGCGCCCCCGGCCAGGCTTGTTTCCATTCCGCGTAGCGCACAGGCTCATAAGCCCCCACGTAAAGGCGCGCCGTCGTTTGGGGTGCATCCGAGGGCGTGCGCGTAATCAGGTTCACCACGCCCCCTAGGGCGGAGGAGCCGTAAAGAGCCGAACCGGCTCCCTTTACGACCTCGATGCGCTCGACCTGATCCAGGGGAAAGGCGTCAAAGGAGGTCTCCCCGCGATCCAGGGCCTGCAGGGCGATGCCGTCGAAGAGCACGGCCACGCGGCTGCCGACGCCGTAGCTGAAGCCGCTTGAACCCCGGATGTTGATCTGGTTTTCCGTCAGGTATACCCCGGGCACATAGCGCAGGGCCTCATCGAGCTTGAGCGCGTTGCGCGCCTCTAGATCCCGCAGGGCCAGCAGGCTCACGCTAATCGGGGCCTCTAGCAGGCGCTGTTCGCGGCGCGTGGCCGTTACGACTACATCGGGGCTCTGATAGACGCGCTCCCGCAGCTGCACTTCCAGCCGCACCACCTCTCCGGGGCGGATCTCCACCAGGCGCTGATAGGTCTCATAGCCCACCATGGAGACGCGCACCGTATAGCGGCCCGCCGGAACGCGTTCGATGCGGAAGCTGCCGTCCGCCCGAGCGGCCGCGCCCCACAGCGTGCCCTCTAGCAAGACGTTCGCGCCCGGCAGGGGTTCACCCGAGGCCGTGCGCACCACCCCCTCGAGGACCCCGTAGGCCGGCTGTTGCGCCCAGGCGCGCAAGGTCCAGCAGAGCAGTATCAGGGCGGCGGCGCGCATCGTGATGCTATCGGGGTGGAAAGGGGGGACGTCGGTAAAAATCCACCGTGATCTGGATGTCCCGCCTCACAAGGCCGCCTTCGACGCGGAAGGCTTTCGGCGCGGCCGGATCATCGGCGTACAAGCCCACCGGCCGCCAATCCAACAGGCCCGGGCCGAACCGCTGGGCGATGCCCGAGTAGAGGTACAAGCCGGCCGGCACGGAGTCGACGAAAAACGCGAACGAATCCGCTCCGAAGTAGCTCAGCAGCGAGGGGCTGTAGATGAAGTTGTTGAGGTTGAGAAAATCGGCGGTGTCGCGGGGCAGGATCCGGAAGGCCACAAAGCGCAGATCGCGCACGGAGTCCCGAGGGGGCCATGGGGAGCGCACCCGCACCGAACCCCGAATGGCCCCGTATTCCGGCGGCGGGGGCGGGCTAATGCCGTGATCGCAGCTGAAGGCCACAAGGGCGCAGAGGCCCGCTCCGATGATACGGCGCATCAGCGCACCACTGCTCCGTTTTCCGCCTCCGTGGTCAGCAGCTCCAGCCTGCCGTCGGCGTTTTCGGCCACGAGGATCATGCCCTGTGATTCCAAGCCGCGCAGCTTGCGGGGGGCTAGGTTGGCCACCACGATCACCTTGCGGCCGATGAGCGCCTCCGGGTCGTATTGTTCGGCGATCCCGGCGATCACCTGACGCCGCTCCAGGCCTAGGTCCACCACAAGACGCAAGAGCCTATCCGCTTTGGGCACGCGTTCGGCCTCCAGCACCGTGCCCACGCGCAGATCCAGGCGCGAGAACTCCTCGTAGCTGATCGGCTCCGATTTTAGGGGTACAAGCTGGGCCGGTGAGGCCGATCCGGTGTCGGCTTGTCTGGTCTGCTGCATAGCGTGTAGGCGGGCAAGTTGGCGTTCGATGTCCGCATCGGAGATTTTGCGAAACAGTACCTCGGGCTCGCCCAGCCTGTGGCCAGGCTCCAGCAGGGGCCGCGAGGCGGCCTCCCAGCGCAACGCCCCTGAATCTAGGCGCAGAATGCGCCGCATGCGCTCGGCGGTAAACGGCAGCACGGGCTCCAGGAGCACGGCCAGAGCCGCGCACACCTGCAGGCTTACGAAGATCGTGTTGGCGCAGGCCTGTGGATCGGTCGTGTGCGTGGCCCACGGGGTGGTGTCGTTGAAGTATTTGTTGCCCATGCGGGCCAGGGCGAGCGTCTCGAAGACCGCCTCCCGGAAGCGAAACGACTCATACAGCGCTCCGATCCGCTCCGGATATTCCAGTAGGCTCAGCAACATGGCCGTATCCCGGGGGCTCGGCTCGCGCAGCTCCGGAACCCGGCCCTCGAAGAAACGGGCCGCGAACGTGAGCGTGCGATGAATGAAGTTGCCCAGCACGTCCGCCAGTTCGCCGTTTACGCGGGCTTGAAATTCGCGCCAGGAAAAGTCCGCATCCTTGGTCTCGGGCATCGTCGCGGCCAGCACGTAGCGCAGCAGGTCTGGCTCGAACTCCTCTAGGTACTCGTGCAGCCAAACGGCCCAGTTGCGGCTGGTGGAGATCTTTTGGCCCTCGAGGTTGAGAAACTCGTTGGCCGGCACGTTGTCCGGCAGCACATAGCCCCCGTGGGCCATGAGCATGGCGGGGAAAATAAGGCAGTGGAAGACGATGTTGTCCTTTCCGATGAAGTGCACCAGTCGCGTCTGGGGGTCCATCCAGTAGCGCCGCCACCGGTCCGGGTCCCCAATGCGCTGAGCCCACTCCTGTGTGGCGGAGATGTACCCGATCGGGGCCTCAAACCAGACGTAGAGCACCTTGCCCTGGTGATCCGGCAGGGGCACGGGCACTCCCCAGCTGAGATCGCGTGTGACGGCCCGGTCCTGTAGCCCCGCCTCCAGCCAGGATCGGCACTGCCCCAATACGTTGGGCTTCCAGTAGGTTTTGCTGGCCAGCCACTTTTCGAGCGCCTCCTGATATCGGCTCAACGGGAAGTACCAGTGCGTGGTCTGGCGCAACACGGGGGTGGAGCCCGTCAGCATGCTGCGCGGGTTGCGCAGCTCAAGCGGACTCAACGTCGAGCCGCAACGCTCGCACTGGTCTCCGTAGGCCTGCTCAAAGCCGCAGACTGGGCAGGTGCCCACCACGTAGCGGTCGGGCAGGAACATGCCCTTCTGCTCGTCGTAAAGCTGTGCTTCGGTCTTTTGCCGCAATACCCCCTTTCGGTGTAGGGTTAGGAAAAACTCCTGCGCAACGCGATGGTGCAGGGCCGAGGAGGTGCGGCTGTAGTGATCGAAGGCGATGCCGAAGGCCGCAAACGTATCGCGGATGAGCACATGATATCGGTCGATCACTTCGCGGGGCGAGACCCCCTCGCGATCGGCTCTGAGCGTGATGGGCACCCCGTGTTCGTCGGAGCCGCATATGAAGAGCACCTCGCGGCCCCGCCGGCGCTGGTAGCGCGCAAACATGTCGGCCGGCAGATAGGCGCCCGCTAGATGCCCAATATGCAGGGGGCCGTTCGCGTACGGAAGGGCAGCGGTGATCAGGATGCGATCAGCCATACGGTATGGAGCGGATTCGTAGTGGCAGAATTTAGCGGCTCCATTGGGGCCCGAGCAACCGGAGACTTGACAATAATGAGCCGCCCCCTATATTGACCCCTCCCGACCGGTCTCGGGTCGGGCTCAAGAGCAATTGGGCAAGGAGGTGCATATGCCGGTCTACGATCCCCAGCGGGTGCGCAACCTCGTATTGGTGGGCCATGCGGGTTCGGGCAAAACCACGCTGGCCGAGGCCATGCTATTCGCCTGCGGCGCTATCGCCCGGATGGGTAGCGTGCCAGAGGGCAACACGACGGCGGACTTCGATGAGGCCGAGGTGCAGCGCAAGTTCTCGATCTTCACCTCGATGCTGCATGCGGAGCGAGGTGGGTACAAGCTCAACCTGCTTGACACCCCTGGGTATCCGGATTTCTTGGGCGAGCAACTGGGGGCGCTCAGGGTAGCCGACACGGCGCTGCTTGTCATCAACGCGGTCGAGGGGCTGGAGGTGGGCGCCGAGAACGTTTGGCGTGAGCTGGAACGTCAGCAGAAGCCTGTGGTGATTGTCCTCAACCAACTGGACAAGGAGCATGCGCGCTTTGAGCAAACTGTATCGATGCTTCGCCAGCGCCTAGGGCGGGCGGTAACGGCGATGCAGTTCCCCGTACAAGAGGGGCCGGGTTTTCGGCAAATCGTCGATGTGCTGCGCATGAAGTTGCTTGTGTTCGAGCCCGGAAAGCCCGATCCGGTTCGGGTGGAGCCGATCCCTCAGGCGCTAGCCGAGCGGGCCGAGGCGTTGCACAGGGAGCTCGTAGAGAACGTGGCCGAACACGACGATGCGCTTCTGGAGCGCTACTTCGAGAAGGGTGAGCTCACGTTCGAAGAGCTGAGCGCGGGCATGCGCCATGAGCTGCTGGAGCGCTCTCTGTTTCCTGTTTTCTGCACTGCCGCCTCCAGCGCGATCGGCGTGGGGCCGCTGGTGGAGTTTTTGCAACAAGTGGCCCCCTCGCCCCAGGAGGTGCCCCCTCCGCTTTTGGAGCAGGGCCGGAGGCTGGTTGCGGATCCGTCGGGGCCGGTTGTGCTGTATGTCTTCAAGTCCATGATCGAGCCCAAGATGGGCGAGTACGCCTTTTTCCGCGTCTACTCGGGCACGGTGGAGCCCGGCATGGATCTGGTCAACCATCAGAACGGGGCCGTGGAGCGCTTGGGCGCTCTGTACGTTATGAACGGCCGGCGCCGCGAGGAGGTCCCCCGCCTGCTTGTGGGCGATCTCGGGGCCGTGGTCAAGCTCAAGAATACGCGCACCGGCCATACGCTCCGTGACAAGACCGTCGACTGGGGCATCCCGCCCACTCCCTTGCCGGAGCCGCGCATTACAGTGGCCATTCGCAGCCGGGGCAAAGGCGATGAGGAGAAGATGGCCCAAGCCCTGCACCAGCTGCACGAAGAAGACCCCACGCTGATTTTTCGGCATGATCACGAGCTCCGGCAGCTGCTCCTGGAAGGTCAAGGGGAGATGCAGCTTATTGTGGCGCAGGACCGGCTGCGCGCGCGCTTTGGTCTAGAGGTGGAGCTCGTAAAGCCCCGCGTGCCGTATCGGGAGACGATCCGCAAGTCCGTGCGCACGCAGTACCGGCACAAGAAGCAGACCGGCGGCGCCGGGCAGTTCGCCGAGGTGCATTTCCTGATCGACCCCTACCAGGAGGGCGCCCCCTATCCGCCGGACATTACGGTGCGCGAAGAGCAGCTACTGGAGCTCAAGTGGGGGGGCAAGTTGCTTTTCACGAACGCCATCGTGGGTGGCGCCATCGACGCCAAGTTTATGCCCGCTATTCTGAAGGGCATCATGGAGATCATGGAGCGCGGGCCGCTGACCGGCTATCCCGTCGTAGATGTGCGCGTAGCCGTACACGGCGGGCTCATGCATCCGGTCGACTCTAACGAGGCCGCCTTTAAGACCGCCGCACGCATGGCCTTCAAGCAGGGCTTTCTGGAGGCGCAGCCGATTCTGCTGGAGCCCATCTACGATGTGGAGGTGTGGACGCCGGAGGCCTATATGGGCGACGTAATCGGGGACTTGTCCACGCGTAGGGGCAAGATTCTGGGCATGGAGCCCGATGGGCATCTGCAGCGCGTTCGGGCCAAGGTGCCACTGGCCGAGCTGTACAAGTACGCCAGCGCCCTGCGCTCCCTCACGCAGGGCCGAGGCGTGCATCGGGCGGCTTTAAGCCATTACGAACCCGTGCCCCGAGAGCTACAGGAAAAGCTCATCGCCGAGGCCCGCGAAGAGATGGTGCTCGAGGACGCTTAGGGTTGTGTGTTTTTCTTGCCTCGGACAGATGCAGGGGACGCCCACAAGGCGTCCCCAGTTCTTATTAGGGCCTCCTACAAGAAGGCGTCCGGTGGAGCTCAGGTTGAGGTAGCGTACACCCGAGGGGGTAGTGTATTTTCGCAGCGCCAATGGTGGGACACCCCCGTTCCCTTGTACTACACGACTGGAGCAAGCATGACGGAAGTGCGCTATAGCCCCCAGACCGAGACCGAGTTGACCCTCTTTAACCTCATAGAAGCCCAGGAGCACGAGCAGGTCGTCTTTTGCTCCGCTCCCGAGGTCGGGCTTCGGGCCATCATCGCCATCCACAACACCACCTTGGGACCCGCCTTAGGGGGCACCCGGATGTGGACCTACGCCTCGGACCTGGACGCGCTGCGGGACGTGCTGCGTCTTTCGCGTGCCATGACGTATAAGGCTGCCGTCGCCGGTCTCAACCTGGGGGGTGGTAAGGCCGTGATCATCGGGAACCCCAAGACGGATAAATCCGAGGCCCTCTTTCGGGCCTACGGCCGCTTCATCGAGGGGCTGGGCGGCCGCTACATTACGGCCGAGGACGTGGGCACAAGCGTCCAGGACATGGAATACGTGCGCATGGAGACCCGCTACGTCACGGGCATCAGCCGCGCCCTTGGCGGATCCGGGGACCCTTCGCCGGTTACGGCCTTGGGCGTGTACGTGGGCATGAAGGCCTGCGTAAAGGAGGTCTTCGGAACCGATTCCCTGGCGGGTCGCTCCGTGGCCGTGCAAGGACTCGGACATGTGGGGCTGCATTTGTGCCGGCATCTGGCCAAAGAGGGGGCCAAACTGTACGTAACAGACCTCTACGAGGAGCGTATCCAAGAGCTGCTCAAGGAGATCAAAGCCGAGGCTGTGCCGCCAGAGGCCATCTACGACGTGCCGGCGGATATCTTCAGCCCTTGCGCGCTGGGTGGAGTGGTCAACTCGGAGACCATCCCCCGCTTTCGCTTCACCATCATCGCCGGCGCGGCCAATAACCAGCTGGCCGACGAAGACCTGCACGGCCGCATGCTCATGGAACGGCGCATTTTGTACGCGCCCGACTACGTCATCAACGCCGGCGGGCTCATCAATGTGGCCAACGAACTGGAGGGCTACAACCGAGAGCGGGCTTTAGAACAGGCCCGGGGGATCTACGACATCGTCCGCCAGGTTATCGAACTAGCCAAACGAGAGCGCATCGCCACCCACGAGGCAGCCAACCGATTGGCCGAGGAGCGCTTGCGACGGGTGGGCGCAATTAAGCACCTCTACACGGGCCAGGGGGACTTCGGCAGCCGTCCGGGCCCATGGCGGCGCTGCTGCCGTTAGGCTATCTGTGCCCTCCCTTTGGGTAGCGGGATGCGGCATGCCAGAACTCTTAGATCGTCACGCGTTGCGGGAACTCGTCCTACAGGCGCTATACGCCTACGAGGTGGGTCGCCAGGATCCCGTCTACGTTTACCAAGACCTCATCGCCTCCCGTCTTCAGCATGATCCGATAGGGCTCGAGTTTGCCCAGAGGCTTTATCGGCGCGTTCTTGAGCACCTGGAGGTGCTGGACCGCTACATCAGCCGGCATGCGACGAACTGGGATTTGGAGCGCATCGCCGTCATCGACCGCGTTGCGTTGCGTATGGCGATCGCGGAGTTGCTCTATTTCGAGGATATTCCCCCCAAGGTCTCCCTGGACGAGGCTATCGAGCTAGTCAAGCGCTTCAGTACGGAGGAAAGCCACCGATTCGTTAATGGTGTCCTGGATAGCATTCTGGAGGAGTTGCGCACCACGGGCCAGCTGCGCAAAACGGGTCGGGGGCTTATTGAGACCTCTCCGGAATGAATAAATACTTCGTCATTGGCGACGTGCATGGTTGCCTGCGGACGCTCAAAGCCCTCTTAGATCGGGCCCAGCCGGAGCCGGATCGCGTGCTGGTCTTTCTGGGGGATTACATCGACCGTGGCCCCGATCCGGCCGGTGTGTTGGAGTTTCTCGCGGACTTAGAGCGTCAGCGGCCGGATCTAGTGCTCTTAAGGGGCAACCACGAACAACTCATGCTCGAGTACTGGCAAGACGGCGATCCGGTGCTGTGGGGGCTCAACGGCGCGGAGTCCACCTGGCGCTCCTATCAAGCCCGCTACGGCCGACTGTACTTCCCCGAGGCTCATATCGATCTGGTGGGCCGCACGCGACTGTACTACGATACGGCCGAGTACTTTTTTGTCCATGGGGGCCTGCGTCCAGAGCGATCCATCGCATGGCATCTGGAAAACCCCGATCCGGAGCTCTGGCTGTGGTCGCGAGAGCATCTAAAGGTCCCCCATGAGGCGCTGGTCTGGGAAAAGCCGGTTGTATTCGGGCACACACCGCTTCCGGAGCCCTTATTAGAGGAGCGGCGCATCGGTCTCGATACGGGCTGCGTGTACGCGGCCGTGCCCGGACTGGGTCGGCTTACGGGCTTGTATCTGCCCGAGCGGCGCCTGGTGCAGGTGCCCTATCAGGGCTGAGCGTACAGCCGTCGCAGACGAGCAATCACCTCCATAAAGTGCGCCACCCGCTCCACCTCGACGGGGGCCTCCGGACGTCGGCCACGCTTAAAGCAGGTGCCCACAATAAAGCCGTCGGCTTGGGGGAAGAAGTGCGGCAAGTTCTCAGGGCTAAGGCCGCTGCCGACGAGCACAGGCCGGGATGTGGATTCTCGTACGCGTCGCAGTTCGGCTAGCTCCGCCGCTTGTCCCGTAGCCGTGCCCGTAACCAACAAAGCGTCGGCCAGCCCGCGTTCGGCCGCGTCTTGGGCTTCTTGCTCGACGCCATAGGGGCCGATGGGAACGGAGTGTTTTACGTTCACGTCCGCGAAGATCTGCACCGGGCTGCCCAGTTCGGCTTTGCGGCGTTGCACATGGGCCGCGCACCCCTCGATCAGGCCCTGATCGGTCAGGCGGGCGCCCACGTAGACGTTGACCCGAATAAACTGCGCTCCGCAGGCGGTGGCCAGCTCCAAGGCGGCCAGCGCGTCGTTGCGCAGCACGTTCACCCCAATCGGGCAGGAAAAGCGTTCCCTTAAGGCGCGCAGCACCTCCCGCATCACGGCAAGCGCCTCGGGCGGAATCTGGGACTTGAGAAAGGGGATATCGCCGAAGTTCTCGACCATTAGCCCGTCGACGCCGCCTGTGATGAGCGCCTCGGCGTCTTGCAGCGCGGCCTCCAGGATGGCCGCCACGGACCCTCCGTAGCGGGGGCTTCCGGGAAGCGGTTTCAGGTGCACCATGCCGAAGACCGGGCGCTCCAGCCCCAGCACGGGCCGCGCTTGTTCTGCGTGCGTCACCCTAGGCCACGGTGATTTCGGGATTCAGGTACACGTCCTGGATCGCGTGCAGAAGCCGGATGCCCTCCTCCATGGGGCGTTGGAAGGCCTTGCGGCCCGAGATCAAGCCCATGCCGCCAGCGCGCTTGTTGACGACGGCCGTCCAAACCGCCTCCGCTAGATCGCTTGCCCCCTTGGATTCCCCGCCGGAGTTGATAAGCCCCACGCGGCCCATGTAATTGTTCACCACCTGATAGCGGCACAGGTCGATTGGGTGCTCAGAGGTGAGCGCCTCGTAGACTTTTTTGTGCGTGCGGCCGAAGTTGAGTGCCGTATAGCCGCCGTTGGTCGTGGGCAGCTTTTGCTTGATGATATCCGCCTGCAGCGTGGCGCCCAGGTGATTGGCCTGTCCGGTCAGATCGGCCGCCGTGTGATAGTCGATCCCGTCTTTTTTGAAGGCCGCATTGCGCAGATAGCACCACAAAACCGTGGCCATGCCGAGCTCGTGCGCGTAGGCGAAGACCTCCGCGATCTCTTGAATCTGGCGGCTTGATTCCTCGGAGCCGAAGTAAACGGTCGCCCCCACGGCCACAGCGCCCATTTCATAGGCCTGCTCGACCGTGCCAAAGAGGATCTGATCGTACTTGTTGGGATAGGTAAGCAGCTCGTTGTGATTGATCTTCACGATAAAGGGGATCTTGTGCGCGTATTGGCGCGCCACGGCGCCGAGCACCCCAAAAGTGGAGGCCACCGCGTTGCAGCCGCCCTCAAGGGCCAGGCGTATGATGTTCTCGGGGTCAAAGTACAGGGGATTGGGGGCAAAAGAGGCGCCGCCGGAATGCTCTACCCCTTGGTCTACAGGCAAAATCGACAGATATCCGGTGCCCGCTAGCCTGCCATGCCCGAAAAGCGCCTGCAGGCTGCGCAGGACGCGGTTGTTGCGATCCGAGTTGGCCCAAACCCGATCCACGAAGTCCGGTCCGGGCAGATGCAGCATCTCCTTGGGAACCGTCTGACAGACATGCCCTAGCAAATACTCAGCCTGATCGCCCAGCAGCTGGACGATGCCGTCTAGCGTGTCGGTGCGCACTTCAAGCGTCGACATGACCTAAACCTCCCTTTCTGCGTCGGTTTCTACAGCCCAAAAATAGACCCTACGCGCGAAACTGCCAAGTTCGACTGGACAGCCAGGCTCGGACGTGCGTAAATAGCACACGCCCGGGAGACGGGAGCCCCCTATGCGACGTATTCTCGTTACCGGTGGTGCGGGCTTTATCGGCTCCAACCTTTTGCTTGAGCTCGTACCCCGGTATCCGGATTATCTGTTTGTGAACCTCGACAAGCTCACCTACGCAGGCAACCTGGAGAACCTGCGCCCCATAGAATCAGCCCCCAACTACGTCTTCGTCCGAGGCGACGTGGCGGATGCTGAGCTCATCGATCGGCTTTTCCGGGACTTCGGCCTAACCGGCGTCATCCATCTGGCGGCCGAATCGCACGTAGATCGTTCGATTTTAGAGCCCGACGCCTTTTTGCACACGAACGTTCTGGGCACGCTCACGCTCCTCAAGGTGGCCCAGCGGCATTGGGAAGGGCGCTCCGAGAACGAAGTGCGCTTCTATCACATCTCAACCGATGAGGTCTATGGCTCCCTGGGGCCGACAGGCTATTTTACCGAGGAAAGCCCCTACCGGCCTACGAGCCCCTATGCGGCCTCCAAGGCCGCTAGCGACCATCTGGTGCGGGCTTGGCATCATACGTACGGGCTTCCGGTGGTGATCTCGAACTGCTCCAACAACTTCGGTCCGTACCAGTTTCCGGAGAAGCTCATTCCGCTTATGATCCGTAACTTGATCCGGCTTGAGCCCCTGCCCATCTACGGAAGCGGCGAAAACGTGCGGGATTGGATCTACGTGCGCGACCACGTAGCGGCCATCGAGCTGATCTACCACGCCGGCCGCGTGGGGCAAACCTACAACGTGGGGGCGCGCAACGAGTGGCGCAATCGCGACCTTGTGGAGCTGCTCTGCGATTTGCTCGATGCGGAACTGGGCCGTCCGCCGGGTATGGGCCGCTCTCTGATTCGCTTTGTGCCCGATCGGCCCGGGCATGATCGGCGTTACGCAATCGATCCGAGCAAGCTGGAGCGGGAGCTGGGCTGGCGGCCGCGTTATGCGTTTGCGGAGGCGCTTCGGGAGACTATCCGTTGGTATCTGGCCAACCAGGATTGGCTAGAGCGCGTAACCAGCGGAGCCTACCGCGAATACTACGCGCGTCAATACGCCCAACGCATCGCCGAGGGAAGAGCCTATGGAGCTTAAGGGTATCGTCCTGGCCGGCGGCACAGGTTCTCGGCTGTATCCCCTGACCAAGGTCACGAACAAGCACCTGCTGCCCGTCGGCCGCAAGCCCATGATCTATTACCCGATCGAGAAGCTTCGGGAGATCGGCATCGAGGACATCCTGATCGTCACCGGAACCGAACACATGGGCGACGTGGTGCAGCTGCTGGGCAGCGGTCGGGAGTTCGGCTGCCGTTTTACGTACAAGGTGCAGGATGAGCCTGGCGGCATCGCGCAAGCGCTCGGGCTGGCCGAGGGCTTTGTGGGAACAAGCCGCATGGTCGTGATCCTAGGCGATAACATCTTCGAGGCCTCCTTAGCGCCCTACGCGGAGCGGTATCGGATGCAGCCCTCGGGGGCCAAGATTTTGATCAAACGGGTGCCGGACCCCAGCCGATACGGGGTGCCGGAACTGGGCCCGGATGGCCGCATACTGGGCATCGAGGAAAAGCCCCTTGCGCCCAAGTCCTCCTTCTGCGTTACGGGCATCTACTTTTACGACTCGCGCGTCTTCGACGTCATCCGGGGCCTTAAGCCCAGCGCCCGCGGAGAGCTAGAGATCACCGACGTCAACAACGCCTATATTCGGTGGGGAGAGCTTACCTACGATGTGCTGGAGGGGTGGTGGACGGACGCGGGCACCTTCGAGTCCTACTACCTGGCCAACGAGCTCGTCTCCGGTCGCATGAACGACGCCGAGCTTTGGGCCTACTACGCACGCCAATCCGAAGGGCGGGAAACGTAAATGCGGCAGCTGCGTTCGCGCATTCCCGGGGTGCGCGTCTGGGAGCTTGTGCGATATGAAGACGAGCGCGGCTGGCTCATGGAGCTCTTCCGGCAAGATGAGCTCGCCGATCCGGCCGCCTATCCCGTGATGGCCTACGTTTCCGTGACCCGTCCGGGTGTGGCCCGAGGGCCGCACGAGCACCGGGAGCAGGCGGACCTGTTCTGCTTTCCGGGGCCCTCCAACTTCGAGGTGCGGCTCTGGGATAACCGGCCGGAATCGCCCGCCTACGGACAACAGGAACGTTGGCTGGCCGGCGCAAGCCGTCCGCTGGCCTTTTTCGTGCCCCCGGGTGTGGTGCACGGTTACCGAAATGTGGGATCTGTAGACGGCCTCATCATCAACTGTCCCAATCGCCTATACCGAGGCTGGGGTCGAAGCGAGCCGGTCGATGAAATCCGGCATGAGCTCGATCCCGAGAGCCCTTTTCGAATGGACTAAGCCCCGTCCCTAGTTGTATTCGGCCCATCTAAGCCCTATTTTGTGAGCAAGGAGAGGCTCACCCCAACTTACAAGGGGGATCCAGATGGCCAACGCGGACTGTCTTGTGTACCTGGACTACAACGCCACCACGCCCGTCGACAGCCGCGTCTGGGAGGCCATGCGGCCCTACTTCTGCGAGCATTTCGGCAACCCCGCAAGCCGGCTGCACCGCCTCGGTCGTGTAGCCGCCGAGGCGATAGAGCGGGCGCGCGCCCAGGTGGCGGAGCTCATCAACGCCGATCCCGCGGAGATCTGCTTTACGGCCGGGGCCACAGAAGCCGTAAACTGGGCCATTAAGGGATTGGCCTGGGCGCATCCGGAGCGCCGGCACTGCGTTACGATCGCCACCGAGCACAAGGCCGTGCTAGAGGCCTGCCGCTGGCTGGAACGCCAAGGCTGGTCCCTGACCGTGCTGGGGGTGGATCGGCAGGGGCATGTCGATCTGCAAGCCCTGGAGGCCGCCCTGCGGCCTGAGACCTTGTTCGTGGCTGTCATGTGGGCCAACAACGAAACGGGGCTTATCTACCCGATCGCGGACGTGGTCCGGATCGCCCACGCGCGCGGCTTGTACGTGCTTACGGACGCCACGCAAGCCGTGGGCAAAATCCCCGTCGACGTTCGGCGCACGGGCGTGGACTTGCTGGCCGCCTCGGGGCACAAGTTCTACGCCCCCAAGGGGGCGGGCTTTCTGTACGTTCGGCGCGGGATCCGCATTGAACCGCTCTTGCACGGCGGCGGGCATGAAGGCGGGCTGCGAAGCGGCACGCCCAACACCCCGGCCATCGTCGGATTAGGCTATGCGGCCCAGATCGCCCGCCTGCAGATGGAGGCCGAAGCGATGCGACTGTGCGCGCTACGCGACCAGCTAGAGGAGGCCCTGCTGGCGCTGGGGGCGCAGCGCAACGGGGCGCGCGAGCCCCGGCTTGCGCACGTGCTCAACGTCCGTTTTCCGGGGATACGCAACGATCAACTGGCTCGAGCTCTTCCCGAACTGGCCTTCTCCACGGGTTCGGCCTGTTCATCGGGCCTTTCCTTGCCCAGTCACGTGCTGCGCGCGATGGGGCTTTCGGGAAAAGAGGCCACCGAGTCCATACGGATCAGCTTGGGCCGTTTTACGACGCCGGAGGAGATCGCCTTCGCCCAGGCCCGCTTTGCGGCCGTGGTGCCGGAACTTGCTGCGGCGGCTTCGGTGTAAAAAACCGGTCCTTCAAAAGACGAGGTCCTGGGGACATGATCACCGTTAGCGAGCGCGCCGCAGCCCAGATCCGCAGGATCCGGGAAAAAGAGGGCAAGGGGCCCGAGTACGGCGTTCGGGTCCGTATCATCGGCGGCGGATGCGCTGGGCTGACCTATCAGCTGGAATTCGAGTGCGCAGCGGGCCCCGACGATCAGGTGTTCGAGGACAAGGGGATTCGGCTTTTTGTCGATTTTCGCAGCTTCCTGTACTTGGCCGGATCCGAGCTGGACTTCTCCGACGGGCTAGAGGGCAAGGGCTTTCACTTCCGAAACCCCAACGCAGCCCGCACCTGCGCCTGTGGAGAGTCCTTCGCCGTCTAAAAAAGCGGGAGGGACGCCTTGCCGCGCCTAGAGCCCGAACCGCAAAACCGCGTGGCCCGCTCGGGGCTGCTCGTCTTCGACCTGGAGGCGCTCTTCGATGGGGCCCCTATTACGGGCATAGACCTGCGGGACTTCCTGCACATGGGGCTCTTATTACGGGAGCGGGAGTTTCGCCAGGCCCTGGCCGCGCACGACTGGAACCAATATGCGGGCCATCACGTGCACCTGTACTGCTCCACAGCGGCCATCGTGCCGCAGTGGGCCTACCCGCTTTTGTGCGCGCATCTGGCCCCCTACGCGCGCTCGATCTGCCTGGGCTCTCGCGAGGAGCTGCTGCGCGACTACTACGTGCGCGCCCTGGCCCAGGTGGATTGGGCCCAGTACGCCGGGCGCAAGGTCGTGCTCCGGGGCTGCGCCAGCCCCCATGTGCCCGCCTCTGCCTACGTAGAGGCCACCCAACGGCTGCTTGCGGTCTGCGATAAACTCCTCTACGGGGAACCCTGCTCCGCCGTGCCCCTATGGAGACGCCCCCGCTAAAGATCGCCGAGGTGTTCTACGACGATGGCTGCGCGTTGTGCTCAAGCTTTCGCCGGTGGCTAGAGCGCCGCGCGCCGGGGCGGTTTCGCTTCGTTCCGATCTCCACTTTGGCCCCCGCAGAACAGGCTAAGATGTCTAGCCTTATCGTGCGCTTTGCGGGCCATCGATGGACGGCCTCTGAGGCGGTCTTCCGGGTTCTGG
Organism: Bacteroidota bacterium; assembly: GCA_025059945.1. Lineage (NCBI taxonomy): Bacteria > Pseudomonadati > Bacteroidota > Bacteroidota bacterium. Next base: position 4,433 of record JANXDC010000005.1, on the reverse strand, counting down.
GGCTTTTGCCCTGGCCGTGGCGCGTCTTCTCCCTAGGTCGCTGGATCCCCCGACCTTGGCGCGATGCCCTCTATCGGTTCATCGCCCGTCGTCGATACCGGCTGGGTCGTGCCGCACCGCAGTGCGAATGCCCCCTGTAGGGGTCCCATGGACATCCTCAATTACCTGCCTCCGAAGCGGTTTGCCGAGTACGACGACTTTCTGACGTTTATCAGCATCTACGACGATCGCCGTCGCGAGTGGGCCTACAAGCGCCTGCTGCGCCGACACAGGGATCGCATCCGAGGGGCCGTCTGCCTGGAGGCCGGCTGCGGGCTGGGGATCTTTAGCGCCTACCTGGCCCGTTTGGGCGCTCGGCGCGTGTACGCGGTCGAGTCCAACCCCTTGCTGTATGGGCTGGCCCGCGAGCGGCTGCGGGCTTTTCCCCAGGTGCGCGTTCTGCGGGCCGACCTGCGGGACTTCGAAGCGCCTGAACCCATCGACGTGCTCGTACACGACCTATACGGACAGCTGCTGTACGACGAGGACCTGCATGTGCTCTCCCAGCTGCCGATTCGGCCTCGGCTGGTTTTGCCCAACGGGGGGCGGCTGCTTGTGGGGACCGTGCGGGCCGCGCTCATAGCCGATCGCACCGTGTCTCTGGACGTGCTCAGTCGGCTCGACGGGCTGCTCGTCTCAGGCCTTTTTGCTGAAAGGGGTCTGCGGCCACAGCGCCAGCTCTGCCGGTGGCGCTTTGGCGAAACCCTCTCCTATATTCATGGCAACCTGGAGGGACTTGAAGGGGAGGTGGTGTTCTTCGCGATGGAAGTCCTGCACGATGAGCTGCCCATCTGCCGTGCCGGAGAGTGCCCGAATTGGTCGTATGTGTGGACTTGGCGCCGCGCCGATCGCTTTTGGCTGCGTTTCGAGCCGGACAAACGCGGCATGCGCGTGCGTTTCGGATGGGAGGACCCTTAAGAACGGAGGGATAGACAGATGCCCATTCACACTCGCCTTGCGAATGCCGCAGTCGTGGGGCTGCTCCTGGTGGGAGGGTTTGGATGCACCAGCGTGCGCGTAAGCTCCTACGTGGATCCCGCATATCGGGAGGCTACGCCCCCCAAGCGCGTCGTGGTGCTGGCGGATCTGCAGGATCTGGCCTGGCGCCAAAGCGTAGAGCGGGCCACAGCAGAGGAGCTCAGCCGAGCAGGTCTTGAGGCCCTCTTAGCTCTTGAGGTGGCCCCGCCTACGCGGACGTGGACTCAGGAGTCCCTTCTGGAGCACCTAAAGGCGCAGGGCTTTGAGGCCCTTGCGCACGTGCAGCTGCTCACACAGGGGCAGCGTCTGGAATCCGTTCCCATCGAGACCGTCACGCGCGTCTACGAGAAAGGGCGTCCGGTGCAGGAGATCCGTACCCAAACCCAAGGGCTTGAGGCCCGCCAATATGCCGGCCTCGGCCTGCGCCTTTACGCGCTCCCTGGGGGCAACGTGCTGTGGATGGGAAGCGCCTTTGCGCAAAACCATTTCTCCCTATCCGGCTTTTTTACGAGCCCGGACTACGAGCAGCGCTACGCGCTGCGGGCTGCGGCGCGGCGGCTGGCGCGGGAGCTGGGGGGCCTGCTGCGGCAGAGCCGCTAAAACCGGGGGAACCTCCCTAAGGACCGGGGCATATAAAGATCTGCGACTTTCGCTTGCAGGGGACGAGGATATAGGCCTCGCCCCCTCTAACATTTTCGGGCGGGAGAGTGAGCATGCCGCAGCGAACCAAGGCCGATTATCTGCGGGAGCCGATTCGACATCTGGACATGAGCACCTTCGATGCGGTGCCTCTAATAGAGGCCATGGAACACATGGCCTTTCAGGCCCGCAACCTGGCCCGAGCCGCCAAGATCTACGAGCAGATGCTCCGGGATACCGACTGCACGGTGATCCTGACCTTGGCCGGATCGCTTTTTAGCGCCGGCCTAAAGCGGCTCGTCTATGACATGATCCGCTACAACATGGTCGACGCGATCGTCTCTACGGGCGCGATCATGGTCGATCAAGACTTCTTTGAGGCTCTGGGCTTTCGGCACTACAAAGGAAGCCCTTGGGTGGACGACGAGGAACTGCGCGCTCTGCACATCGACCGGATCTACGATACATACATCGACGAAGACGAGTTGCGGGAGTGCGATTTTACGATCGCGCGGATCGCCGATCAACTTGAACCCCGGCCGTATTCGTCCCGCGAGTTCCTCTACGAGATGGGCCGATATCTAGAGGCCCAAGGAGGGCCTAAGGTGGAAGACTCCGTCGTGTATGCCGCCTATCGGTACGGGGTGCCCATCTTCGTGCCCGCCTTTTCGGATTGCTCAGCGGGCTTTGGGCTCGTCTACCACCAAACGCAGCGGCCGGAGCAGCATGTGACGATCGATTCGGCGGCGGATTTTCGGGAGCTAACGCAGCTGAAAATCGCGGCACGCGAAACAGGCCTGCTCATGATCGGGGGCGGCGCGCCTAAGAACTTCGCTCAGGACGTTGTCGTGGCGGCCGACATCCTCGGCGCAGAGGCCCCCATGCACAAGTACGCCGTGCAGATCACGGTGGCCGATGAGCGCGACGGCGGGCTATCGGGCTCCACGCTCAAGGAGGCCAGCTCCTGGGGCAAGGTGGCCACAACATATGAGCAGATGGTCTTCGCCGAGGCTACTTTGGCCATGCCGCTTTTGGTGAACTACGCTTGGCGCAAAGGGGCTTGGCGAGAGCGGCCCCGCCGGCGCTGGCAGGAGTGGTTGGCCTCGGCCGAGTTGACGGCCCGCTCGTAATTCGGCCTCGGTTCACAGCAGGCCCACATCGCTGGCCACCTCCTTGGGCAGGCAAACGTAGTGCTTGACTACGGGATGGGCTAGAACCTCGATCGCGGGCGTGTCCGTGGCACGGGAAAATTCCACCCGTCGGCCGTCGGGATACCAGACCCATATACCCTCGTGTCCGAGCTGATAGGCGCTGTTCCGGGAGTTGTCCAACTGCAAGTAAGCCGACACCGTGTCGGAGTCATCGGGTAGCCCTTTCGTTCTGAGCCACCTTCGAACGGCCTCGCGCCAGCGGGCTAGTTCCGCCTCCGTGGGCGGGTGATCCAAGAAGATCGTTCGAAATAGGCGGCGTTCCAAAAGCCTCCGGGCCAGATCCCGCAGTACGGGCTCCCGTCCCAATGCCCAGCGTTTAACGGCCCCCAGCACGTCCGCATCGTCCAGTTGCACGAAGGCCTCCAGGACTTCCTCGGATAGCTCTTGCGGGGGTCGCTCCAGGAAGAAGCGTAGCGCCGGCGAAAGCCCCTCCAGCGCGGACCCGTGCTCCGAGGCCAGCCTGCGGGCCCGCTCCAGGAGGGCCAAAAGCAGCTTGTCGGCGGCCAGCACGGTCTTGTGCAGGTACACCTGCCAGTACATAAGACGCCGGGCGATGATGTAGTTCTCAAGCGCGTATACGCCCTTTTGCTCGATGACGAGCTCCTCGGCCTCCACCCGCATCGTCTTGATGATCCGTTCTACGCCGATCACCCCCTCGGCCACGCCGGTGTAGAAGGAGTCCCGGCGCAAGTAGTCCAACCGGTCCATGTCCAGCTGGCTGGAGACGAGCTGGTGCAGGAAGCGCCGCGAGTAGGCGCCCGTGAAGATGGCGATCGTGAGCCTGAGCTCTGGATCCCGAAGAGCCAGGCGTTCCAAAAGAGCCCGGGTGAGCCGTTCATGCGAAAACCCCGGCAGCAGCACGGCCTCCAGCACATGCGAAAACGGCCCATGGCCTAGATCATGTAGCAGCGCCGCCAGAAGCGCCGCCTCATGCTCCGGGGGGCTAATCTCGGTTCCCTTCTCCTGCAACGTCTGCAGGGCCTCTTGCATGAGCGCCATCGCGCCCAGGGCGTGCTGAAACCGGCTGTGTTCGGCTCCTGGGAAGACCAGAAAGCCCAGGCCCAGCTGGCGGATGCGCCTTAAGCGCTGCGTGTACGGATGATCGACGTATTCTAGCACCCGGCCCCGGGGAATGCTGATGAACCCGTGCACGGGGTCAGCCGATAGCTTGTAGCGGCTCATAGCGGATCCCTGAACTGTCGGCATATCGCACAAACTTATGCAGCTGACCCCTGTCGCGGGGCCCTTGCCCCGCGGAGATAAAAGTCGGGCTTGACAAACGATCGTTCATATTGTATTATGCTCCGTGACGCGGGGTCGGCTAGATCCCCCTAGGGGGAAAAGTCCCTCACGCATCGCAACATCAGCATAGGAGGAGAGCACATGCCACGTCGCGCTACGCTGCTGTGGATGTTTCTCTGCTTATGGCCCCTAGGGCTCATGGCGCAGAACTTGGTGATTCGGGGTTCGGTGCGGGATGTGAACAACGAGCCTTTGCCGGGGGCGAACGTTTTCATTGAGGCGCTCACGTTGGGCGCCACGGCCGATGTGAACGGCAATTATCGT